>CAIUKZ010000137.1 GCA_903899865.1 uncultured Bacteroidales bacterium
AGAAAAAGAATCAAAACTATCTGCACAATTAAGTCAAATTTCCGATGAAATTCAAAAAAGGATACAACATATAAATAGTTTTACCGAAGAAAAAAACAATATTATTCTACTTATAGAAAATTGCATTCAAAAGTCAAAAGAACTTTCATTAAGTGCTTTAGATAAAAAGAATGAAATAAGTACTTTAAAAGTCAAAGAACAATTATTTGATGAGGAATTCGCAAATATGAAATTTCTATCGGAAATTATTTTAAGAAAGAAAATTACCCTTGATTTCAATAAAGAGTTAACATTTTCAGAGTTAAATTTGGAGGAATTTTGTGCATTGGCATTTCCATATCTGCAGCAAAAAGAATTTATTCGAAAAAAAAATTGGAGAGAAGAGTTATTCACAACTCTTTCTCAACCATTACCAAATTTTTCTGGTTTTAGAAAAATACAAATTTTTATAGAAGATAAGTATGAAAAACGTTGGCCTTTCTTGACAATTCCTCCTATTGTTAGACAAAATTTGACTTTTAATGAAACAGACTATGCAACGTGTTTAGCTTTGAAAACTGCTATACAATCAAACGTCTCAGTTGAAACAAGTGACAATAAAATTATTCTTGGATTATCTGGAGGATTAGTTGCAACTATATCATTTAGAGACAAAACAAATGAAATTTATAAATTTCAACAAAGTTCTATAGAATTTTTTATAGACAGTCCTTTCAATAAATCTTATAATAGTGTGAATTCATATCCATACTCAAGCATTTACTCTGGTATATCAATTCAGATACCTAGGGGATATTATATTCTTACTGAAAAACATATAATTCAGATTTCATTTTCAACTACACCTATTCTTTTTAACAATAATTTAACGGCAATTCATGCGCAAGAGCTTCTAACACAAAAATTAAAACGAGAAGAACTGGAAAGATTAAATGACGATGATGATGATTAGGAAATGCAGCCTTATAACTTGAAATTCAACAGAAAACAAACTACGAACGCCTAACACGCGCCTATTATCATCTGCTGGCTGACGTGCATTTAGCAGGTTTTTCGCGCGCAAACCGCAGGATGCCTATAGGCTTAGTCGTAATTATAAAAAAGACTACAAAACAAACAGAGATATGGGAAAAAAACTAACAGTATATATGATTGATGGCACTGAATATGGTCCACGATTAAGTGAAATAGGTAATTGGGTTGGAAAAGCTATTTATAGTCCGAGAGCAGCTATAAATAAAATAATGAATAGAGCCGAATTTGACAATCCAGGTATTTACTGTTTGAAAGGAGACCCAACAGATGATGCTTTTGATGAAAAAATATATATTGGTGAAGCTGAAAATATTCGTAATAGGTTAAAACAACACTTAAGTGACCCAAACAAAGATTTTAAAGAACTAATCTTTTTTGTTAGTAAAGATGAACTTTTAACAAAAACTCAAATAAAATATTTAGAATCTCGAATTGTTCAATTAGCATTAGAAGCGAAAACTGCTCAAATAGAAAATGGAACATCTCCAAGCTTACCAACTTTACACGAAGCTGATATTTCAGATATGGAATATTTTCTTGATCAGATGAAACTAATTTTACCAGTAATGGGATTTAAATTTTTAATATCTTCAACGGTTAAACAAATTGAAAATATTTCCCAAACGGAAAAAGAAATTATTCAAGAAACCTATTTTATAAAAACCAAAACTTTTAAAGCTTCAATGATTGAAACAGACCAAGGTTATATTGTACCAAAAGGAAGTGAAGCTAAAAAAGAACTTTCTCCTTCTTGTACTGACACATATAGAAGTATGAGAAAAAAATTACTTGAAACTAAAATTCTTATAGAAGAAGATGGAAAATTAACTTTTGCTGAAGATGCAATTTTTAATAGTCCAAGTGCTGCATCAAATATGATTTTAGGCCGAAATTCTAATGGATTTACTGAATGGGTTAATAAAGATGGAAAAACGTTTAAAGATATACAAGAAAGAATAATGAATAACTAATGCCAATCGAGCAAACTTTCCTAGCAGTTTAAACAGGAGAGCGAGACCCTCACTCCAACTCCACCACAGTAATCCCTGCACCACCGAGCTGTATATGTTCGTCACGGAAGTTTTTTACGGCAGGGACGGTGTTGAGGTATTGGCGGATGAGCTGGCGAAGGATGCCAGTGCCAGTGCCGTGAAGGATTCTGACTCCTGTGACGCCTACCATCACTGCATCGTCTATGAAATACATCACCGCTTGCAGGGCTTCATCACCACGCATGCCGCGCACGTCGATGTCTGACGAGAAAGTGAGTTTGCGCTGACGCACCTCGTCGGTAGCAGCGGTGGCTTTTAGCGAGTCATATTTACCCGCTTCTTTTTTGATTTGGTTGTTGGAGACCACTTCCAGTTTGGATAGTTTGACGGTCGATTTTAAGTTGCCAAACGCCACCAGTGCTTGCTTGTCTTGTAGTTCGATGATGACACCTGTGGCTTGCTGACCTGTCACTCTAACGTGTGCGCCTACCACCATCGGAAGTTTTTGCCCTTCGGGAGCAGTACCTTTGGTAGCTTGTTTTTTGAGTTCGGGTTTGGCTGGCTGTGGCGGAGCTATTTTTTTCTTAAACTCCTCGAGCTCCTTTCTCACAGCTTGTGTACGCTCTTTGTCCGCCTGTGTTTCTTTTATTTCGCGAATGGTATTTTCAATTTTTGCATTGGCATCTTTGAGCATCGATTGTGCTTCCGCCTTGGCTTGATTGGTGATTTCCTTGCGCTTGCGGTTGATGTCCTCCAGTTCGGATTCGTACTTGGCAACCAGCTCTTCCACCCGCTTTTCCTTTTGGCGAATCTGCTGGCGCTTGTTTTCCCAGTAGCGTTTGTCGCGGACAATATCTTGCAGGTGCTTGTCATAATCCAGGTGCTCCGCTCCCACTTTGTCGCTGGCATCTTGGATCAAATCTTCTGGCAAACCTATCTTACGGGCTATCTCCACAGCAAACGAACTTCCCGGATTACCAATTTGCAACTGAAAAAGTGGCTGCAGGTGCTGACGGTCATACAGCATAGCACCATTGACCACACCCTCAGCAGCATCGGCATAGTGTTTCAAGTTGGTATAGTGAGTGGTGATCACGCCAAAAGCCTGGTTACGATTAAACCGTTCGAGCGTGGCTTCGGCTATTGCACCACCTATCATGGGCTCAGTGCCTGTACCAAATTCATCAATGAGTAAAAGGGTATTGGCAGTGCTGTTTTTGATAAAAAATTTCATATTCAGCAGGTGCGAACTGTAAGTTGACAAGTCGTTTTCGAGCGACTGCTCATCGCCAATATCGATAAATAATCGTTCAAAAATCCCTGCGCGGCTGCTGTCGTGCAGCGGTATCAGGAGTCCGCACTGCATCATGTACTGAAGCAGCACCACGGTCTTGAGACAGACCGATTTACCACCAGCATTGGGACCAGAGATCAACAAAATGCGTTGCTTCTCATTCAGCACAATGTCCAGCGGCACAATGTCCTTGCCTTGCTTGCGAAGCGAAAGAAACAACAGTGGATGAATGGCTTTGGTCCACTCCAGCTGGCACACATCATCCAGTCGAGGTTTGATGGCATTGATATCCAGTGCAAAAAGAGCTTTGGCGCGAAGGAAATCTATTTCCCCTAAAAAATACTGCGACGCCACAATGTCGTCTGAATGTGGGCGTACAAAATTGGTAAACTCCACCAAGATGCGTATCACCTCGCGTCGTTCTTCGGCCTCCAGTTCGCGTAAGCGATTATTGGCCTCAACCACCTGTGCTGGTTCTATGAACACGGTTTTCCCCGAAGC
>CAIUKZ010000138.1 GCA_903899865.1 uncultured Bacteroidales bacterium
ATCGGCTGTCCGATAAAATTTGTATCTTTGCTCATGATTCTAATTTTGGGTTCCAATACAAAATTAGTTCATTAGAGGAAATTTCTTCGGAGGTTTCCTCTTCTTATTTCTATCTCATGAAAGTTTTACCGGACAACAATGTTTAAGTATTAAATCTGTGGGTCAGGTATACAATCAAACTCCCGATGAAAAAATCATAATGAGTGTTGGTATAGGTCATGGAGGTGGTTCAATAGTTGGAGCTGACCTTGAGTTTGGAATAGGTAATCGATTTGGCGCACAAATTGGCTTAGGATACCCAGGTTTAGGCGCAGGTTTAAACTATCATTTTAAACCAACCCTTAGAAGCTCATTCTTATCTTTACAATACATTCAAATAGGTTATTCACCATCTAGAAGTATTAGCGCCGTGGGGCCTGCCTTTGTCTATAGGGGTAAAAAATGGTTTACTTTCTCTGTTGGGTATGCTGTTGAAGTTAATAATACCTTTAGTTCATCTTTAAGTGCTACAGGTTTAATTCTTGCTATCGGAGGTTACTTCCCCTTATAATCAACTCACCAAATCACATTACACAGGCTTTCTTTGCGCAGACAGAGAAAGCCTGTGCTATTTTTGCAGACTAGGACGATTTTTCCTACTTTTGCACAAAACATCTTACAGTCATGACACGCATTTTCTTAATAGGCTATATGGGCTCTGGAAAAACCACCATCGGAAAGTTGCTTTCTAAGCAACTAGGTTTTACATTCCTGGACATGGATGCGTATATTGAAGAAAAGTATTTTAAAAGCATTAGCCAAATCTTTGCCACACATGGCGAAACGTATTTTCGTGAAATAGAGCGCAAATGCCTTCATGAAGTAGCGCTATTTGAAAATACCGTAATAGCCACAGGTGGCGGCACACCATGCTTCTATGACAACATGGAGGTGATGAATGCAGCTGGAACTACCGTATACCTCAGATACAGCCCCGAAGAGCTAGCAGCTCGACTCTCATCCGCTGCCAACAAACGACCACTCATAGCAGAAAAAAAAGGCGACGAACTTCTTGAATTTATCTCCAAAACTTTACTCACCCGTGAAGTGTTTTACAACAAAGCGCAACATCTGATTTTTGGGACTGAAAAAGAAATTATTCACAAAATAGCTACCATGCAGTAATTTGGCGTCAGCCACGTTCCAATTGGGAACGAACCAACTGCGAGCTGAAAACTTGTGAATAACTTCATCGCATTCACACCACCTGTGCGTAAAAATTAAATTACTTTAGCCAGTCCAACTCCTCACACTTCGGCGTGGCAGTAAATCATTGGTTAATAAACACATAGCATGAATTCTTTTGTACACCTCCACGTTCACTCTCACTATTCCGTCTTAGACGGCATGTCCACTATCCCTAACCTCATTGACAAAGCCTCCAAAACGGGCATGAACGCAGTGGCACTCACCGACCATGGCAACATGTTCGGGGTGAAGGAATTCTTCAACTATGCTAAAAAGAAAAATTCAAAAGTCAAGGATCGAATAAAAGACATTGAAAAGCGACTTAAAAGCGATGAGATTACCGAAATTGAAAAAGCAGAACTCCTAGCAGAAGTGGAACAAGAGAAAAAACATCTTTTCAAACCCATTATCGGTTGCGAAGCTTATGTTGCCAAACGAGGACTATTATCCAAAGAAGGATCTGATGACAGAAGTGGCTACCACCTTGTCATTCTTGCCAAAAACAAAAAAGGATACCAAAATCTGTGCAAGATAGTCTCCAAATCATGGATAGATGGCATGTACTACCGCCCACGTATTGACCATGAATTGTTGGAACAGCACAGCGAAGGGCTCATTGTTTCATCTGCCTGTCTGGGTGGTGAAATACATAAAAAAGTAGAAAAGGGAAACCTTGAAGAAGCCGAAAAAGCGGTGCTATGGTATAAAAAAGTATTCGGCGACGACTATTATCTTGAAATCCAACGCCACAAAACCGACAAGCCAAATGCCGATTACACCACCTTCGAAAAACAACAACGACAAAACGAAGAACTCATCAAGCTGGCTCGAAAAACTAACACCAAACTGCTGGCTACTAACGATGTACACTTCGTGGAAGAAGAACATGGCGAAGCTCACGAGAGATTGATTTGCCTCAGTACTGGCAAAGACTTGGACGATCCTACGCGCATGCGCTACACCAAGCAAGAGTGGCTCAAAACTCCTGAGCAGATGTGGCAAATATTTGCCGACATACCCGAAGCATTAGAAAATTCGGTTGAAATTGCAGAGAAAATAGAATACTATGACATTGACTCCAATGCCATGATGCCTGTATTCCCTATTCCTGCAGAATTTGGCACCGAAACCGATTACCGCAACAAGTATTCGGAGGCTGCTCTCCAAGAAGAATTCAAAGACAGATACGATTTGCTTGGCGGCTATGACAAAGTAGTACGTGTAAAACTCGAAGCCGACTACCTTACCCAACTCACGTATGAAGGCGCCAAAGCCCGCTATGGCGAAAACATGGACGAAGAGACCAAGGAAAGGATTGACTTTGAATTGAAAACCATGAAAGAAATGGGTTTCCCAGGCTATTTCCTCATTGTACAAGATTTTATCGCAGCGGCACGCGCCATGGATGTGGCAGTTGGCCCTGGGCGTGGTTCGGCTGCCGGTTCAGTGGTGGCCTATTGCTTGAAAATTACAGACATCGACCCATTGAAATACGACCTGCTATTTGAGCGCTTTCTCAACCCCGACCGCATCTCCATGCCCGATATTGACATTGACTTCGACGACGACGGGCGTGGCAGGGTGCTTCAATGGGTAACTGAGAAGTATGGCAAAGACCGTGTGGCACACATCATCACCTACGGCACCATGGCGGCTAAGTCGTCCATCAAAGATGTAGCACGAGTACAAAGACTACCACTCTCTGAAGCCGATAGACTTACCAAGTTAATACCCGACAAATTTCCCGAAGGAAACGATGGAAAATCGCCTAAAGTAAACATCAGCAACTGCCTCAAATATGTGCCTGAGCTACAGTCAGCTCGCGCCTCATCTGACCTTAACCTAGCTAACACACTCCGCTATGCCGAAATGCTCGAAGGCACCGTTCGGCAGACAGGTGTTCATGCGTGCGGTGTAATTATTGGCGCCGACGATCTGGCCAACTTGGTTCCATTGAGCACAGCCAATGACAAAGAGACCAACCAAGAGGTGCTAGTCACCCAATATGAAGGCTCAGTAATTGAAGAGATTGGATTAATCAAGATGGACTTTTTGGGGCTAAAAACTCTCTCCATTATCAAAGAAGCATTATCCAACATCAAGAAATCCAAAGGCATAGACATAGATATTGACAACATCCCAATAGATGACACGAAAACCTATGAACTCTTCAGCAAAGGACTCACAGTGGGCACATTCCAGTTTGAGTCACCGGGCATGCAAAAGCACCTGCAGTCATTGAAACCTTCACAGTTTGAAGATTTGATAGCCATGAATGCCTTGTATCGTCCAGGTCCAATGCAATACATCCCACAGTTTATCAAGCGTAAACATGGGCTAGAAAAAATCGACTACCCCTTCCCCATCATGGAAGGTCGCCTTAAAGACACCTACGGCATCACCGTGTACCAAGAGCAAGTCATGCTCCTGAGTCGCGACTTAGCAGGGTTTACACGTGGCCAGTCGGATGAGTTGCGCAAGGCCATGGGGAAAAAGCTCGTGGATAAAATGGCTGCCCTGAAAATCAAGTTCATGGAAGGCTGTCAGAAAAATGGCTATGGCCCCAACGATAAATTGGAACAAATCTGGGCTGACTGGGCTGAATTTGCAAAATATGCATTCAACAAGTCACACGCCACTTGCTACTCCTGGATTGCTTACCAAACCGCCTATCTGAAAGCTCATTATCCAGCGGAATTTATGGCTGCCAACTTAACGCGCAATAAAGATGACATTGGCGAGGTGGGCAAATTTATGGACGAGTGCAAAAATCTCGGCATGCACGTACTGGGTCCAGATGTCAATGAGAGTGATTTGACATTTACAGTCAATGTAGATGGCAATGTACGCTTTGGTCTTGGGGGC
>CAIUKZ010000139.1 GCA_903899865.1 uncultured Bacteroidales bacterium
CCATCGATTATCAAACAAAAAAACGTAAAAATTTATAAACTATTAATTGCATTCAAGTCTTCAAAGGCTTGATTTAGTCGAGCAATCAGCGACTCTTCGCCCTTGCGTAACCATACGCGCGGATCGTAGAACTTTTTATTTGGTTTTTCATCTCCTTCTGGATTTCCAATTTGACCTTGAAGATACGGTCTGTTTTTGGCTTCAAATTCACGAACACCATCCCAGTATGCCCATTGTGTGTCAGTGTCTATATTCATCTTTACCACACCGTAGCTGATGGCTTCACGTATCTCTGCATGTGTAGATCCTGATCCTCCATGAAAAACAAAACTTACAGGGTGATTGTTCTCGCCACCTATCTTTTCTTTGATATAATCTTGAGAATTTTTCAAAATTACAGGCATAAGCTTCACATTGCCAGGTTTGTACACGCCATGAACGTTTCCAAATGAAGCTGCAATGGTGAAGTTGGGTGAAATTTTGCTCAATTCTTTATAAGCGTAATATACATCTTCTGGTTGAGTATAAAGTAAGCTGTTATCCACACCGCTATTGTCCACGCCATCCTCTTCCCCACCGGTGATACCTAATTCTATTTCGAGCGTCATACCTATTTTGCTCATTCGCTCCAGGTATTTTTTGCTAATGGCTATGTTTTCTTCCATTGTCTCCTCAGAAAGATCCAACATGTGTGAGCTGAAAAGCGGTTTGCCTGTCTCAGAAAAATGTCTTTCGCCTGCATCTAGCAATCCATCTATCCAAGGCAACAACTTTTTAGCAGCGTGGTCGGTGTGTAATACTACCGGTACGCCATAGGCCTCAGCTAGAATATGAATGTGTTTTGCACCAGCAATGGCTCCAAGTATGGCCGCTTGTTGCCCTTCTAGTTTTAATCCTTTTCCAGCGTTAAAAGCAGCTCCACCGTTTGAAAACTGAATCATTACAGGCGCCTGAGCTTTCTGTGCTGCTTCCATCACGGCATTTACGGTTGAGGAACCTACTACGTTAACTGCTGGTATTGCAAATCCATTTTCCTTTGCAACTTTGAAAATGAACTGTAAGTCTGTGCCTGAAACTACTCCAGGTTTCACTTTGTCTAATATCTTTCCCATTTGTGTATCAATTTTAAACTTTGATACTATAACAGAAAAGATATTGAAATGTTTAAAGGAGTGTAAAAAATTGTGACTCTATAACAATTTGGGTGGATAAAACGAAAGGAAAAAAATTTAACTACAAAAAACAAAATTGAAAAGTGAAGATATGTCGCATGGGGCGTCTGATTGAGTATTTTATGAACACGAAAACACAAAGTCACAAAGTCAATATCGCCGTAGGCAAATAACACGAAGTTAATTTCGCGAAGCAAATATCACGAAGTAAAAATCGCGAATCAAATATCACGAAGTTAATATCACGAAGTATATAGTTACCCATACCAAAATTTATAGGGTCATAAAATAATGCTTGATGATGCCAATAGAGTAATCAGCTGCGAAATTATTGATGAAATCAATTGCGTTGATGTGTGCGTTGTCGTCAGCAGTGTCAGATATAATTCGCACTACTACCAAAGGTACGTTGTAGTCGTCACACACTTGCGCTACAGCGCCACCTTCCATCTCCGCACAAACAGCAGATGGGATATTTTTCAAAATGGCATTTTTCATCTTAGGGCTAGAAATAAACAAATCCCCACTGGCAATATCACCTACAATCAACTTTGGTTGATGAATGTTGCTCTCACGCAGTCGTGACAGGTGTGGTTCATTGTTTTTCAAAAACTCCTCTATCGCATTTCCCATTCTTGTTACCAGACTATCAGACGAATGAAATGCATCTTTCCCTGTCAATGGTATTTCCAGCCGTGGCATCAATGGACGTGCATCCATATCATGTTGGTAGAGCCTCACTCCCACTACAATGTCGCCAATGGCTGCTTCAGAAGCTAATCCACCTGCTACTCCTGTGAATATAATTTGAGTTACACCAAACTCTAGAATAAGATTGGTAGCCGTAGTAGCTGCAGCCACCTTTCCCCAACGAGAAAAAACAGCAACTACCTGTTGTCCAAAGAGTATTCCTTTGTAATACTTTCTACTACCACGCTCAATAATTTGAATATCAGTGAGCTGATCTATAATTTTGTTTATTTCTTCGGGCATGGCACCCATTATACCAATAAGACTCATAAGCAATTTTTTTGAAAAAACATTTAAACCATCTGAACGCAAAATACACAAACAACACAAATTATCGCTAAATTACAACCACATAACTCACATAGTGACAGTAGGGATAGATTCCGATTTATCGGGATCTGCTTTGTGTACTTTTTTAATTGAATAGAAAGGACCTTTTATTAGTAAACTATTGTCACTATGTGGTTAAATTTTCAAATTCAAATTTAGAGGAAATCTTTTGTGCCTTTTGTGGTTTATATTCCACTTTTGGGTTTTACCACCCAAATTGGTTA
>CAIUKZ010000140.1 GCA_903899865.1 uncultured Bacteroidales bacterium
GGGACATTTGGCTTGTTACAACCAGTGGCCGATGGTGTAAAATTATTCATGAAAGAAGAATTTATGCCAGCTACTGCAGACAAGTTTCTGTATCTATTGGGTCCGTGTCTCACCATGTTAGTAGCATTACTCAGCAGTGCAGTCATCCCATGGGGGAAAAGCATCAACATAGGCGGTGTAGATTACTCATTGCAAGTGGCCGACATCAACATTGGAGTGCTGTATGTATTCGCAGTGGTGTCAATCGGTGTGTATGGAGTGATGATAGGAGGATGGGCATCCAACAACAAGTACGCACTCATGGGGGCAGTAAGGGCTGCTTCACAAATGATAAGCTACGAATTGGCAATGAGCATGTCCATAGTCACCATCGTTATGACTACTGGCAGCTTGAGTCTAAATGAAATCGTAGCTCAGCAACCTGGCATTCATTGGAATGTATGGACACAACCCATCGGATTCTTAGTATTCACTATTTGCGTGTTTGCAGAATGTAACCGAGCGCCATTTGACCTTCCGGAATGTGAAACAGAGCTGATAGGGGGTTACCATACAGAATATAGTTCGATGAAGTTAGGATTTTATCTTTTCTCCGAATATATCAACATGTTCATTGCTTCTGCCATGATATCATCTTTATACTTTGGAGGCTACAATTTTCCATTCATCAATGATTTAGGATTTTCACAAAACGTGTTGACTCTTTTGGGAACTGGTATCTTCTTTTGTAAAATCGGGTTTTTCATTTTCCTTTTCATGTGGATAAGATGGACATTACCTCGTTTCAGATACGATCAGCTAATGCGATTCGGTTGGAAAACTCTTTTACCATTGGCAATAGCAAATGTGATATTAACAGGATTTTTTCACCTGTTATTTAAAAACTAAGTCATTCGATGCATGATAAAAAAATGATTCACTTTACTGTTCTACAAATTCAATGTTAGTAACTTAATTCATGTAACTACCCAAAATGATTCCTAATTCAAAAAATAAAATAGTGCTAACCAAACGATCCAAGGTGGTGTCAAACAAAACCATGACATGGATAGAGCGATTGTATTTACCTGCAATATTTCAAGGAATGGCCATCACACTGAGTCATTTTTTCAAGAAAGAAGTGACCATCCAATATCCTGAGGTTCAGCGACCTGTTTCAGATATTTATCGCGGATTGCATGTACTCAAACGCGATGACTTAGGACGTGAACGATGTACAGCATGTGGACTTTGCGCACTTTCGTGTCCAGCTGAGGCTATCACCATGATAGCTGCCGAGCGAAAAGAAGATGAAATGCATTTGTATCGTGAAGAGAAATATGCTTCATTGTACGAGATTAATATGCTACGTTGCATTTTTTGTGGCAATTGTGAAACAGCCTGTCCCAAGGAAGCAATCTTCTTGACAGAAAGATTTGTACCTAGCCAAACAAAGCGAGATAAGTTTATTTATGGAAAAGATGTGCTAGTAGAACCCAAAGACGCACCAATAGACATATCAAAACGTCAAACACCCGAAGTATTGGCATTTAAAAAGGACAAAACACAATCTCACAACAAATAATAGGACTATGTTTTCAATTTATCTATTTATATTTCTAAGTGTGGTGGCATTATTCTCGGCTTTGAAAGTGCTGCTGTCAAAAAAGCCCATTCACAGTGTGCTATACATGACATTGACATTTTTTACATTGGCGGGGCACTACATTCTACTGAATGCTCAGTTTTTGGCAGTGGTGCATGTGATAGTTTATGCTGGTGCCATTATGGTGCTATTCTTATTCACAATGATGCTTTTGAATCTTAACTTAGAAGGTGAATTTTCAAAATCGACCTTGATGAAAATTGTGGCTGTAATAGCAGGTGGATTATTGTTCTTAGTCCTAATAGCCTCGCTTAAATCATTTGATGTAGCCACTGTAGGTACGCCAGAGTTGACTCAGATAGGGTTGGTAAAAAATCTAGGAACCATTTTATACAAGGATTATTTACTGCCGTTCGAACTTTCTTCCATTTTGTTTCTGTCAGCCATGGTAGGGGCAGTGATGCTTGGAAAAAAAGATTAGATCATGCCCCAAGGAGTAACTTACTCATGGGGTGGACAAGATTTACACTTATAATCGCAAGAATTTTTAAACAACAATTTCAAATAAAATTGAATGGAAAATACAATAGCACAAATACAGACCATTCCTCTTCAGTATTACATTATTTTCTGCTCCGCATTGTTTTCAATTGGTGTGGCAGGAGTGTTATCCAAGCGCAATGCAATCGTGATTTTTATGTCGGTAGAGCTAATGCTCAATTCGGCCAACTTACTACTAACAGCTTTTTCGGCATACAGAAATGACCCCGCAGGTCAGATATTTGTATTTTTCATCATGGTGGTAGCGGCAGCCGAAGTGGCCATCGGACTGGGGCTGTTGGTGGTAGTCTATCGATCTACCAAAACGATTGACATCGATGTACTTAACCGTTTGAAATGGTAATTAAAGACAAATAATATATGCAAATTCTACCTCTACTTTTACTAGTACTACCTTTGATAGGTTTCTTGCTATTAGGCACTTACCAAATGTCTATCCCCAAATCATTAGCAGGCGTTTTGGCTTCGTTGACGGTTTTTGGAAATTTAATAATTTCAGCAATCCTATTTTTTGCACTTGCCTCGGGCACTTCAATCATTAAAGTAGAAATATTTGACTGGATAAGATTTGCAGAGATGAGCATCCCATGCGAATTGGTTGTAGATAGACTTACGGCATTGATGCTATTGATTATCAATGGAGTGGGACTACTGATTCACATTTACTCCATCGGTTACATGAAGACTGACAAAGGAGCTACCCGCTTTTTTGCTTACTTAAATCTTTTTGTGTTTTTTATGCATATTTTGGTTCTGAGTGCCAATTACCTGATGTTGTTCATCGGATGGGAAGGCGTAGGACTCAGTTCATATCTACTTATCGGATTTTGGTACGGCAATCATGCCAATAATGACGCAGCCAAAAAAGCATTTATTATCAATCGCATCGGCGATTTGGGCTTAATAATGGCAATGATATTACTATACACGCATTTTCAAACTCTGAATATCAGCGAAATAGCTTCGAAAGCATCCATGCTAGAATCTGGCAACCCTCTAGTATTAGCCATCACTATATGTTTATTCATTGGAGCTACAGGAAAAAGTGCTCAGCTACCATTGTTCACTTGGCTTCCTGATGCAATGGCTGGCCCAACTCCTGTATCTGCGTTGATACATGCTGCTACGATGGTAACAGCTGGCATTTACCTCATTGCACGTTCGAGTGTGTTATTTGTTCTTTCTCCAATCACGTTGAACATTATTCTGATTGTAGGTACCACCACAGCCATACTAGCTGGCTTGATAGCAATTTTCCAAACCGACATCAAAAAAATACTCGCCTACTCTACGGTAAGTCAACTAGGTTTCATGTTTATGGCCGTGGGAATGAGTGCTTTCGATGGAGCTATGTTTCACCTATTTACCCATGCGTTCTTCAAAGCCTTACTTTTCTTGGCAGCTGGCAGTGTAATACATGCACTGAGTGATGAGCAAGACATTCGAAATATGGGCGGTTTGAAAAGCAAGATACCAGTTACATTTGCACTATTTGTGATTGGCACAATTGCCATTTCGGGAATCCCTCCATTTGCTGGATTTTTCTCAAAAGAATTGATTCTTGGCGCTGCCTTTCATCACAGTTTGACCATGGGACTACTCGCAACTGGGGTGTCATTATTGACCACACTATACATGTTTAGGCTATTATTTGTAGTGTTTTTCAAACCTGCTAGTGTTGCTGTACAAGCCAATCATCATATCCATGAGTCACCGGCTTCGATGACAATCCCGATGAGTGTATTAGCAATTTTGAGTGTGATAGCAGGATTTATAAACATCCCAACATTGTTTTCAGAAACACAGCTATTTCAAGACTATTTGCAACCTGTATTTACACAATCTAGTCAGTTGACTGAGCATCATCTGTTAGTAAAAAATGCAACAGAGGAATGGTTAGTGCTGATACTGCCATTGGTAATCATTTTTGGGCTAGTACTGTTGAGCTATCGCCGATTTGTAAACGAAAAACCACTAAATACCAACACAGGTGTGTTTAAAATCATGGCTGATAAATTCTATATTGATGAATTGTATGACCTGTTGATTGTGCGTCCGATATCTTTCGTATCAACCTTCTTCAGAGAAGTGGTGGATCAAAAAATTATTAATGAATTTATCAACGGCATAGGAAATACCACTCTCGTAGTCAGCAAATACTTACGTTTAATACAAACTGGCAATGCTGGATTTTATTTACTAATCATGGTGTTTAGCATCATTGCATTGTTGTTTTTTAATATAATACTCTAACGGATATGATAATAGCATTACTTATACTACTACCACTCATTGCATCGATACTACTATTTACAGAAAAACTAGGAAAGCATAGCAAAAACTTTGCCTTGGCAGTGGGAGTGATTATGCTTGGCATTTCACTAGCTGGAGGTTATGCGTTTACCTTTGCTGCGCAGAAAATACTGGTAATTGATTTAGATTTAATGAAATATTTGGATCTAAATATTGCGATGAAGATAGATGCGCTGTCATTAATCATGGTAGTACTTACCACCTTCCTGGTTCCAATCATCATAGCATCATCTGAAAAATGGGAAAAGCGGACACCTTCATTTTATGCTTTCATCATGTTGATGGAAATGGCACTTATTGGTGTGTTTACAGCATCTGATGTGATACTGTTTTATATCTTTTGGGAATTAGCGCTGATACCAATCTTCTTTATTACAGCATTTTGGGGAAGTGGTGATGCAAAAAAAATCAGCATAAAATTTCTTATTTATACCGTAGTTGGAAGTTTTGCTATGTTGGTGGCAATGCTCTATGTCTACACGCTTACCCCCGATCCTCACAGCTTTGACTTTGAAACTTTCTTATCACTCAATCTCCCTTACACAGTACAAGTCCCTGTATTCTTGGCGTTCTTTCTAGCTTTTGCAATCAAAATCCCACTCTTTCCGTTTCATTCATGGCAAGCTGAAACCTACAATGCATCACCTGTTCAAGGGTCTATGCTTCTGGCAGGTGTGATGCTTAAAATGGGACTTTATGGCATCATCAGGTTCATACTTCCACTTTGTCCGTTGGTTATCATTAGCGATTGGTCCATTATCTATTTATCACTCATCACATTTGGAGTTATTTATGGTGCTGTGATAGCAATCAATCAGCCACAATTAAAAAAATTAATTGCATTTGCATCGCTTTCACACGTTGGGATAATAGCGCTAGGTATTTTCTCGGATACGGCATACGGATTACATGGCAGTATTATTCAACTATTTTCGCACGGTGTGAATGTGGTAGGATTTTTTCTGTGCTATAACATTATCAAAAAAAGAACCAAAACGGATGTGATAGCCGATTTGGGAGGTATAGCAAGTGTGGCTCCTCGATTTGCCACCGTATTTTTGATAATATTATTGGCAAATATCTCCATGCCACTCACCAACAGTTTTGTTGGTGAATTTCTTATTCTGTTAGGAGTATTCCAAATGAATGTTACGATTGCCATCATTGCCAGTCTTACCATTATTTTGGGAGCTGTGTACATGCTCAAAATGTATCAACAAATCATGTATGGACCCAAAACGGAATGCGTCAATGAGTTTTCAGACCTGTCGGCAAAAGAACTATTGTTATTTATGCCAATTTTAGTGATGATATTTTTAATTGGAATCTATCCGTCTGTCATCCTACATTTGCTGGATCAAGTCATTTAAATCTGACAACTCACAAATAAAAAAAATATCATCGGTCAATATCATAGCTTTCATTATCCAGATTAGAAAACAACATTAGAAAACATTCGATATATGTACGCCATCATCACCATCTCTATTGTAGCACTTGTAGTATTACTGTTAGGAGCATTAGAAAATAAGAAAGTACTTCTTCCCATTATCTATATGGGTCTTACTATTGCCTTTGTCCTCAATCTGGTGGATTGGGGCAAGTCTATACATTATTATAATGAGATGTACATAGCCGACAATTTTAGTATTGCGTTCAATGCAGTATTAATATTTACAACCATCCTTGTATTTGTGTTTGCACCCATCTACTACAAGCCTGTGTTGCGCCCACTAGAAGACATATATGCATTAATATTATTTGCTTTGATTGGTGCCATGTCAATGACAGCATTTGGTAACTTAGTCATGTTTTTTGTAGGAATAGAAACGCTCTCCATAGCGTTATATATATTAGCAGGCAGCAAGAAATTTGATCCAAATTCCAATGAAGCTGCCATGAAATACTTCCTCACAGGTTCGTTTGCTTCAGGCTTTTTATTATTTGGAATAGCATTGATATATGGGGCTAGTGGTAGTCTGAACCTTGAAGAAATACGCACTTATGTGATCAGTCACGAGACCATGATGCCATTGATGCTAAATATCGGATTGCTATTAGTGGCTGTGGGAATGACATTCAAAATCGGAGCGGCGCCTTTTCATTTTTGGGCTCCTGATGTGTACGAAGGCTCACCAACACTGATTACCACATTCATGGCTACAGTAGGTAAAGTGGCAGCCGTGGCAGCATTTTTCCGATTGATGAATTCCAGCTTTGGCGAAGTGCAGGGACTTTGGAAGGCGTCACTAAGCGTCTTTGCTCTAGCTACTATACTGATAGGCAACATCTCAGCACTGAATCAAGACAATGTAAAACGTATGTTTGCCTACTCAGGGATTGCTCATGCTGGATATATGCTAATAGGAATAATTGCAGTAGGAAAGGATGCCGCAGGCGTATTGCTATTGTATTCATTGTCCTATACCTTTGCCACCATCATCGCATTTGCGGTACTTATTCTGGTACGCGAAGAAACAGGTACATTTTCAATATCATCGTTCAATGGACTATCCAAACATAATCCGACGGAGGCATTTGCCATGACAATAGCCATGCTTTCTCTTTCCGGAATACCACCCTTAGTAGGATTTGCAGCAAAGTACAATTTGTTTTTAACAGCCATTCACCAAGGCAATCTATTGCTAGTGATAGTAGCCATTATAGGCTCAATGATTAGTGTGTACTACTACCTTCGTCCAGTGGTAGCGATGTATTTCAATCCACCATCTGCCACCTCGGCAATAGACAGTTCTAGCAATTACAAAAAACAAATTTTCATATCAGCAGTACTTATCATCATTCTGGGTCTTGTGCCTGGTTTAATTTTGGATTTGATTTAAATCCTCTATCTTGTCAAAATTATGCATTGAAACAACTGTTAGCAAACAGAAAATAGCACAAAATTGACCCGTTAGGAACATGTCAAACATTGACTGATTACAACTCAACAGCATAAAACATAGAACCAGAAGCGTTTTCCAAGAGTCCACTCTTTTGAAAAAGATTGGATAGAGATAAAGAGAAATTAGTAGTATCAAACCAAGAATACCAAATTCCATTCCTGTTTGAAGATACTGATTATGACAGTCTAGGTGAAAAGCATCGATAGACCAAAGTCTGAATTCTTCTGTTTGGAAATGTGTTCTTGAAACATCATATTTCTCCTGTGCGTTACTGATCCCATGACCTATTATTGGACTCTCTAATATCACAGGGAAAGCACTTTTCCACAGAAATAATCGTGGCTCTGATTTTATTTCCTGATCGGACATTCGGCGATGATGTTTCACCGCTACAAAAAACAATAACGGAGCTAGCACCAAGAACCCAATCGCTAGCTTCTTTTTAAAATTCCATAACTCCCAAAAAATGATGATTGCTAGCACCGCACATCCAGCTAGGAAGCCACTTCTACCCTCAGAAATGGAAAGCATATAAAATACAATTATACCAATTAAAAATAATACCGATTTCCAAATGGCTTTAAACCGTCCCAAATCCGTGTGAAATACCAAGTACCAAACAGAGGACAAAGCCAAACCCATAAAAAAGTCAAAATACATGTGATTGTTTAGGTACAAAACCCTATTGTCAGTAAAAAGTACGGCTCTATTGGGATTGTGAATGAACTCAAGAATACCAATTTTGAAAAAAATGAGCCAACAAATACCAGATATAGCAGACAATGCAAACGCCCATAATATGTATTTGAGCTTAAATTTATTATTAAGCCCGAATAGACCTACTATAGAAAATCCAACAATGGGAAAACGAATTGGAAGCAACAATGCGGCATATTTAGGAGTGGTATCAAAAACTGCACTGATCGGACCTAACAGATAAAAAAGCATCAGCAACCCAAAATAAATCCAATTTCTGGATTTCCTCAAATTGACCCACTTGCGCTCCAAAATAATTTCAAGCCCAAATGAAATCATGACAACAAAATAGGAAACCATTGTCACTACATTATAATGAAAAAAGAGAATAAATGACAGAACAGTAAATCCTGCTACATTGATGTAATTGATAAATAAAGTAATTTTCTCTCTCATTGTTTTAATTGTTCATCTTGTTTCTTAATTCGGAATTTATTCTCACATACCAATACTTTATCCTAAAAATTGGGCAGATTGTAAGATACTTGTACCTCCCAGTCCAATCAATTGTTTCACTCATCAAATCAAATACTTCCTTCTGGGTCATATAAGCCCTTATCATACGTTTGAATATCTTTTGGATTCGAGTCTTTTCTACTTTTCTCAAAATTTCATCTCGGCTTGTGAAGTCTATACCTTGTTCAAAAACTGGTAGAACATGTATCCATTTTCTCCAAATATTAAACAACGCCCTGAAATATGTAGCATCAAGCCTACCTGTTGAAAAATGCTCAATATCAATATCGTACACCACATAATTCTTGAATCCTGTTTGAATAGACTGCATGGAGATGTCATAGTCGTAGCCGTGAAAGCCACCAAATGTTTCATCAAATCGAATCAAAGAAAAAATATCTTTTCTTGCACAGATAAAAACTCCATCGAGCAATACAACCGACTTTGAAGTGTGAGGATATCCTACTGGCAAAAACATCTTCTCTTGTGGTTTCAGTCCCGATTTGTCGGTATGAGTGATATGAACACTAGGATTGAACGCCAACCAATCGGACGGCACTCTACTCATGATATCACCTCCTGCAATCCCGCACAAACCCACACCCTCAACAGCCAAATGACTTATGATATGCTGCCCCCATCCATTGGTATGAAACAATACATCATCATGTACCAAGCAAATGTAGGGATACTGACTGAATGCAATACCTTTGTTGTAGGCCGAAAAGATGGAGTATTGATTGTCAGAATTATCTATGCACACCACCTCATGCTCCACTCCCACGGTGTCATTAATATTCTTAAGCAACAACTCATCAAGCTGTGGCTTCCTCGAACAGATAATTATTGAAATCATTGGTTACTTGCTATAGGTATTTCCAAACCGCTTTAAAACAATAAAGTTTCTTCATAAACTTACTTTTCCTCTTTAAAAGCTGGATATCGTCACCAAAAATTAAAAATATCCAGAATCGTTTGAGTCTCATCACCACAGATCTATCGTCATAACTCTTTCCCAATTCTTGTAGCACCCACCTTTCGCTTTTCAGGTGAGGAGCCACATATTGAGCAAAGATATTGATACGTTTTCCGGTTTCTTCTATACGTTCCTTTTTGGATTGAATTACTCGGTCACCATCATGCCCCATTCCGCCTATTACATTGTTGCTGTGCTGTCTGTATTTCACCAATGGCTCAGCCACATAAGGGATGATGCCATACTGAGCAGCGTGAAAAGCTAGCCAGAAATCATAAGGCACATCCATCCGAAATGGCAAGGTATAGGTTAATAATTTTCTATCAAAGAGCAAAGTATGTCCTGAGATACCATTGAATAAGGTAAAGTTGAGACAACTGGTGATGGTGGTAAGACGACGATAATCCGAAAATTTTTTGTTCAACGATTTACCTTCCTCATCAATGTATTCATTATCAGAATATGCCATCAAGTTATCGCATAAGGCACTTACCAATTTGGAAATTTTATCTTTCACCCACACATCATCTTGATCACATACCGCCACTAATGGCTTGGTAGTAAGTCCAAATGCCTTTTCAAAATTCTTGGTAAATCCTAAGTTTTGTTCGTTCCGTTCTATTTTGAAAATCGGATACTTCTCTGCATACGATTTCAAAATAGCCCAAGTAGCATCCGTAGAATTGTCGTCCAGACAAACTATTTCTGTAATAAATGGATAATCCTGACCGAGAACACTTTCCAACTGTTCTTCCAAAAATCTGGCACCATTGTATGTACACAAGGCTATTGAAACCTCCCGATTAGAATTCATGAACTAATTTTTTGTGTGTTTTGAAACATATTTCCCCGATTTTTCTTGATAGAAATCGACTATTCCACGCAAAATAAATTGAAGCTTCTCGAACTTATTCCTATTGTCATATTTTACCACGCGCGTGGCGAGCCGTTTCCAGCGCTTCTTCATCCTTGCCGCATCGGATGGATACATCTTGCTTAATATAAATACATTACGAGTGATGTAATAATACCTGATAGGGCTATAATCTTCGAATGACTTTAGTTTTCCAAATAGCTTAACGGTGCCAAATCCGTTACCTACAAAATGATTCATCAGTGCATTGTTGACCCGCACAATCTCGTGACCAGACGCATTTATCCTCAAGCACATCTCCTCGTCCACCCAATCAATGAATAATTCATCCAAATACCATCCCAACTGCTGAATGAGTGGCAATGCCACTATGTTTCCAGAAGTCATTGTGTAGTCAATCTTCGAATATTCATTCTCAGAAGGTGCTACCTGTTGATCATATCGGGTGTCAATATACGTGGGTGTGAAAATGGCTACATTGTCTATACCCTTGTATTGATTGGCTTTAATGATAAAATCGCTTAATTGATTGTCGTTAAAAGCACTGTCCTGATCCATGGTCAGCACCCAATGGGCACCATGTTGCAGAGCAATTTTACAGCCTTGGTTCAATGCCGAAGCTACTCCGATATTGGAAAAATTTGGCGTATAGATGAGTTTGGTTTGGTCTAAATCAGCTAACAGCGATTCATGAGAGGTATCAGAATTGTCAATGATGATAAGCAGGTGTAAAGCATGAAGGTAAGACTTGATATTAGCTACCATTTCAGAGGTAGGATGATACCAGATGACTACTCCATAAAGCTTTTCAATCAATGCCATTTGTTTGCTAGTTTTGTTTCTTACGGGAGCGATGTTCTACATCTTTTGTAAACCATTTTTACAAAAATAATTATTCTCCAGTTGCTTCTGAGTACATATTTCCATATTATGGCTCTGATCTGTCCAATTTTCGACGTGAAACAAATGGTATTGCACGGCCAGGTTTCGAACCGATTTATGCTCATATCCGGCAGCAATAAACCTCCAAGTCAAGTCATAATCTTCGCCCACAGCAGGCAAGATGTAATCCTCGTCAAAACCATTGATGGCTTCTATTGCTTTTTTGGAAAACGACATGTTGCTACCTACCAATTTATCATTTTTTCGAATCTTGGGGATGAACCCAAAGATACCTGATGGGGAAATAAAAATCCCTTCTTCAATAAATTTAATGTCGCCTTTCCCAGCTATCATCTTCCTAAGCAACAATCCTTGAAGGCTTTGAATAGTGCTGGAACCATTTAAGATGGGTTGCGACTGCGCATCTTCCAATTTGACCCTCTTGCCGGCCAAAATACTTTTCTCACTGGCATATCTCAAGTGCATTTCTATAAATCGGTGATGCAGAATACAATCACCATCAATAAAAATCAACCAGTCCGCTTTAGCTGCTCGTATAGCCATATTCATGGCTTTGTTTTTTTGCCACCCTCGGTCTTCTTGAGTTAAATGCTGATACGGTTGCTCAAAAGGATATGCACTCACAAAGTTCTTTACCTCTTCACTCTCTCCATCCTCGGCAATAATAATTTCAAAATCCTTTTCAGTTTGAAATCTCAACGATTCAAGAATCGCTCTCAAGAAAGGAATATTTTTATATACTGCTATGATTAATGACGCCTTCATTCCTAGGACTAATTACACTTTATTAAGGATGCAAAGGTAATAACTTTTTGGGAATCTGAATAATGCTTTTTGCTCATAGTACCCAATGGGACTACTACTTGGGTTGGAATCAATATCCTTCTGATAGGCTTTTTGGGCAAGTTTGGGACTAAAAAACAGATGCAACCACGAATGATAGTGGAACTGATGAACCGTGATGGTCGTGCCGTTGTGATTCAATAGGAAGGGTGATTCATCAGTTGTAGCAGCATCTTCCACTTGATAAACGACCTCATCCAGCTGACTGAAAGACGGATTTACTACGAATGTTTCACACTTCACCAGATGTTCCATAAAATTAAGGAAACGTGACCAT
The DNA here is from genome assembly GCA_903899865.1 of uncultured Bacteroidales bacterium. Taxonomy (GTDB): domain Bacteria; phylum Bacteroidota; class Bacteroidia; order Bacteroidales; family Paludibacteraceae; genus Paludibacter. Next base: position 12,451 of record CAIUKZ010000140.1, read on the forward strand.
GTTCTGGAATAACGAAGTCGCCCACCAAGCTCTCTGTAAAAGAATGCCTTGTGACGAGTATTCATGACATCGATGGCTTCTTTTTTCTTATTTCTAGTGGATTTTCGCTTAGAAACCGAGTGGATCCGATAATAAAAACACACTTCAGGAAGACACACCACCTCGCCATCGCGCTTGAGTA
>CAIUKZ010000141.1 GCA_903899865.1 uncultured Bacteroidales bacterium
AATATACTGTCTAAACTATAAATTGCGATTAAACATAAAAAGCCAAACAGTCCAAAAAAGCCACCTAAAATGATACCTGCAATTTGAGGATAGGGGTCTTTTAATGCCCCTGAAGTCAGGTAATAACCAACCAAAAGCATTCCAAGTCCACCTAATAACAAAATTAAAAAGTAGGTTAGAAATGAATTATCAGATTTTATTTTTAATTCTTCGTTCATTCGTCTTTTAAAGTCGTGATTTTAATTTTAGCACTGTCGTCCAAGCCTTGCTGCTAACAACTGTGTAAGTGTAACTGAGTTACACCTATATTGTCTATAGTTGAGCTGTTTTGTTTGTTAATGTGCTTATATTGAGTGTTTTGTATGGTTGCGAAAAATTACATACAGTTACACTTATCCAATATGTTAAAGAGTAGTTATACATAATTTTGCTGTTTTGTTTAACTGTCTAATTTATCTAATGGATTTTTTATTTGATCAAATCCTTTGGTTGTGATATGGGTTTTGTTTGGCAAATATACACAAAAGTTTTGGTCAATAATGTGAAAAATTGAGCGACTGAAAAATCAATTTCCTATCCCTCGTATGTGTGTAGGTGGAGATTCCCTGACTCGAACAAGTCACTTCTATGCTGCCAATGTTACGCGCTAGCCAGATGTGCTAAACCCCCGTTTTTAGCATTGCGAATAAAATGATAGTAAATGTTTTCTGAAAAATATGTAATTTTGTTTTTTAAGTCGGAAGAGAAAGACAAAAGACGAAAGTCAAATGACAAAAGACTAAGGACAAATGTAATGTCTTATTTTGTCAACAGGTTTACTTGTCAACAGGTTTCTCGTTTACTTGTCTACTTGTTTACCTGTCAACTTGTTTACTAAAAAAACACACATGCTAATATTTAATACCACATTTTTAGTTTCTGATAGATTCCACGGAGCATGGCTCAAGTGGAGTAGGGAGTTTTTGATTCCATTTATGCTGGAGTCGGGTGAGTTTACACAGCCACAGGTAGCCAAAGTACTTGGTGCTGAAGATCAGGAAGGGACGTCGTTTTCGGTGCAGTTTCATATCGTGGATATGGATGCGTTGGTGAGCTGGAATGCTGAATATGCCACCATGTTTCAAGCCGAAGTGTCCGAACGGTTTGGACAAGAAGTGCTGTTTTTCTCGACAATACTTGAGTTAATTAATAATTAACAATTAATAATTCAGAAGCAAGATTGAAGATAGAGGAAGGAAGACTTTATGAACTTTATAAACTCAATGAACTCAATGAACCCAATGAACCCAATGGACTTAATAACCCAATGAACTCAATGAACTCAATGAACCTTATAACCCATAAACCCCATGAACCTAATAAACCTATGAACTCAATGAACCAATAACCAATAATGGAAAAAGAGCAAATTATATTGGGAATTGACCCTGGCACTACGGTGATGGGGTATGGCATTCTGCGGGTGGTGGGCAATAAGCCAGAGCTACTGGCTATGGGGGTGTTGGATTTGAAAAAATACTCGGATCATTATCTCAAGTTGCAACGGATTTTTGCTCGAACGCTGTCGCTGATAGATGAGTTTCATCCAGACTGCTTGGCTATCGAAGCGCCGTTTTTTGGGAAGAATGTTCAGTCCATGCTCAAGCTTGGGCGGGCGCAAGGAGTGGCTATGTCTGCTGCCTTGTATCGCGACATTCCCATTACCGAATATGCCCCTTTGAAAATAAAAATGGCCATCACTGGCAGTGGGGCAGCTTCCAAGGAACAAGTGGCTGATATGCTACGCCGATTTCTGAAAATACCTCAAGAGAATATGCTGCCACAACTTGATGCTACGGATGGTCTGGCGGCTGCATACTGTCATTTTCTTCAAATGGGACGCCCCGTCTCCGAAAAGGCCTACTCAGGCTGGAAAGATTTTATTGCCAAGAATCAGGGAAGAGTGAAGGGGGAATGATTTTCCTGATGTTTTAGCTAAATATTGGTCTGATATTTGTTAATTAAAATATGCGTTGTGCAAATTTTATTAACCATTAAATTGATATGCTATGACTAAAGGAAGTGCAAATGCATCAAAGTTGATGCTTCTTGTTTTTGTTGTTTTATTGTTTGCAAATTGCACGGTTACACAAATGACAGTTTCTCCACATGCTTATGGTGCTGCTATTGAAAAAGTCGGTTTAGATCTTGCAGAATTAGGCAGTGGTTATCAGTTGGCAGAGTCAAATATGAGTGTAAAAGAAGGTGTAAAAATCACAGGACATCCTTATAATAGTCGTACAGGCGATTATGGTACCATTGTTGATAATGTAAAGTCAACTATTGATAGTTATTCTTATGCTGATACGCTAGGCAATACGGTTAACTTTGAAATTCAGCATAATAACAAATATGATTTGGATAAAAAGGAATTTATAGATAGTGTTGAGGTGATTAATTGTAATTGCACCGATAGGAAAAACGGACTAAAGATTTGTAGCCAAGATGGAATTATTAAGAGAAATCTTAAAATTGTAGCTGATCAAAGATCGAAAATTTTTAGTCCTCAAAGGTCAGCGACTCTCTTGTCTAGTAGTATTCTGTTTCTCCCGTGCATAGTATTATTGTTGGTATTGTAATAGTTGTAGCAATGGTAGTTGTTCAAATGACGCTAACTTTTTAGTGCATAGGACTTTGATGTTAATAGAAAGACCGCAATTTTGGCTGTTTTACCCCGTATGGGGTTTGACATCAGATGAGTTTGTCTCCAAACGGAGAATGTGAGCCCTTACAAATCATTGGCTATAATGATAAATCCCTACGGTAAATGAAATATCCATGATTTCGTTTACATCGTATGTTTGGCCTTTGCAGTTGTAATCCTTGAATATGGCAATACTCGGGGAATATCCTACTTATATAGCGTAAAACCAATGCGCCAGTCTTTCCGGACTGGCGCATTGGTTTTATTTTATCATATCAAATCCAGTATACGGTACTAGCGCTTTAGGGATGCGTATGCCTTCTGGGGTTTGGTTGTTTTCCAGGAGCGCTGCTACAATGCGTGGGAGTGCCATGGCGCTACCATTTAGCGTGTGGCAGAGTGTGGTTTTCTTGTCAGCACCTTTGAAGCGACATTTTAGTCGGTTGGCTTGATAGCTTTCGAAGTTAGACACGGAGCTTACTTCCAACCAACGTTCCTGAGCAGCAGAGTACACCTCAAAGTCAAAAGTCAAGGCTGACGTGAAACTCATGTCACCACCACACAGACGAAGGATGCGCCAAGGAAGTTCTAGTTTTTCTACCAAGCTTTGAACATAATTAACCATTTCGGTAAGCGTGTCATACGACTTGTCGGGGTGTTGGATCTGAACGATTTCCACTTTGTCGAACTGATGCAGGCGATTCAGTCCGCGCACATCTTTGCCATACGAACCCGCTTCGCGACGGAAGCAAGCCGAATAGGCCGTGTTTTTGATGGGCAATTCATTCTCATTCAATATCACATCACGGTAGATGTTGGTAACTGGCACTTCGGCTGTGGGAATTAAGTATAAATCATCCAACTGGCAGTGATACATCTGACCCTCTTTGTCTGGAAGTTGACCTGTGCCATAGCCAGAAGCAGCGTTGACCACATAGGGCGGTTGTACTTCTAAGTAGCCTGCAGCCTGAGCATTGTCAAGGAAAAAGTTTATCAAAGCACGTTGTAGTCTGGCGCCTTTTCCTTTGTAAACCGGGAATCCAGCCCCCGAAATTTTCACACCCAGTTCGAAATCAATTAGGTCATATTTTTTTGCCAAATCCCAGTGAGGTACAGCTTCCGAATGTAATGTTGGCATCTCACCTCCTTCACGTTCTAACACATTGTCTTCGGCGTGTTTGCCAGCGGGCACACTTTCGTGAGGCAGGTTAGGTATTTGAACCAGCAGGTTGTTAAGCGAAGTTTCTATTTCAGACAGTTGGTCTCCCAGGGTTTTGATGGTTTCTTTTAGCTCGGCAGTTTTGGCTTTAGCCTGATCGGCCTCGGCGGTTTTTCCTTGTTTGAAAAGTATGCCTACCTCTTTGGAAATGTTGTTGAGTTCTGCTGAAGCAGTATCCACCTTTACTTGAGTGCTTTTGCGTTGCGCGTCAAGGTCTAGGACTTGAGCAATGATATCTTTGCCGTTAAAGTTTTTCTTTCCAAGACGTGCAATGACCTCTTCGGTATGGTCGGTGATGTATTTGAGTATAAGCATGATTGATTTTCGGTTTGCTCAGGTCTCATGCAGTCTGGTGAAACTCTGATGCTAATTTATGGGTGAATATGTTTTAATTCTATGCTAGAGCAATAGCCTTCAAATGCTAACGCATCATAAAAAAAAATCTCCCGCAATTTTACACCACGGTAAAACTAACAGGAGATTTATGTATTAGGCTATTAAAAAGCATTCTTCAGTCCCCTTTGGGGATTTAGGTGCTTTTTTAGTTCGCTTCGATAGGTCGGATAGAAACGAAAGACTTGTTGTCTTTTCTTTTTCTGAATTCCACAATGCCGTCAACAAGTGCAAATAAAGTGTGATCTTTACCAATACCCATGTTATCACCTGTGTGGTGTACGGTGCCACGTTGACGTACGATGATGTTACCTGCTTTTGCAAATTGTCCACCATAAATTTTCACACCAAGTCGTTTACTTTCTGATTCACGACCGT
>CAIUKZ010000142.1 GCA_903899865.1 uncultured Bacteroidales bacterium
GTTACACATTAGCCCTAGAACCTTGCAAACGCTGCGTACAAATGGCACATTGCCATTTTCCCGGATTGGGAACAAACTCTATTACCGCACTGAAGACATTCAGCGAATTTTGAAGGATAACTACACTATGTTCAAAATCCGTAGTTATGGAAGCGATAAATAAACAGCAAATTTTGAGTAAGACAAATTATGGCTTACTGATCTATTCGCATATTTTACAGGAATACTATCCTAATCAAACAGTCCTCTCCCTTTCGGGGAGGACTTGTAAACCAACTGAAAACCCATTCAATGAAAATAAGTTGACATTGAACGTTTTCATTGAGAAGGAGAATGTTTTGGGGAATGCGTTGGATAATGAATTTGCACGGCATACGGATAGCGAGAACGCTATCCCTGCCGGTGATGCATTCGACTTCGCCGAACTGCATTACAAGCAAAGTGGCAATGAACTACTTCAAACGCTAAATAAAGAACTGTATTTGCATATTGGTGAACAACGAAACTTCTATGGCAACAATCGAAACTTAGTTCCTGTTCCTGAGAAGCCACAACCTCAAAGCCACACAAATACACCTAATTCCGATTTTCTTTCTCCAAATGGAGAAAGTACCCGAAGAGGGATAGAGGTCGGAAGTGTTGGAGAGGCTTTATTCTCGTTCTACAAATCACCAATCAAAAATACAGTGCCACATAAATCTGCAACCTTGTTGCAAATTTACAACGCAATCACAGGTGATTTCTATAAAGAGCGTACAGATAAACTTCGTTCAATTGCTGACCCGAAGCAAGCTCGACATTTCAAAGCAAACAACTTTGACTACTGTACTTTTTCAGGAACTTTCAGTTCCCGAAACGATAAAAACCTCATGCAACATTCGGGTTTATTGGCGGTCGATTTCGACCACCTGCCAAACCTAAGTGAAGTCTGTCAAGCATTGCTTGCCGATGAATATTTCGATACGCAATTACTATTTATAAGTCCTTCAGGTGACGGATTGAAATGGATAATTCCAATCGACACCTCTTCAACTCCACATAGCGAATACTTCGCCGCAGTGGCAAACTACATTCTTCAAACCTACAGCATAGAAGTCGACAAATCAGGGCGGGACGTTTCTCGGGCTTGTTTCCTGGCACATGACCCAAATGCATTTATAAACCCATTAATTTTAGACAATCATGATTAATTATATAAAAGTAAAGAAATACACACTAACACCCAATGCAATAGAATTAGGACTTGTTGTGTCTGAAATGCTTGTCGAAAGAAAGTTTAGAATTACAATTGGCGATATTGTTTTAATTGACCATTGCAGCACTTCAAACAATCAATACAATCCGTCCTTGGTTACAGCTTTTTGGGCTGCCTGTTTAGTTGAATTACATGATTTCATACATGGTGAGAAAAATGGCAAAATTGACTGGCACACCAAAGAAACAGTCAAGCTAAAAAGTAGCTTTTCAATTCTTTCATTGATTATTAAACTCTATCTACTTTACATTTTAATCTTTTAAATCATGAGCAAGAAAACATTTAATCCAGCAGAATGGACAGAAACCAATAAAACAGAATCCAAAGCAACCGCAAACAATAAACCTGTTCAATCAACTAATCCAATACCTCCCCTTGGGGGAGGTTCGGATGGGTCAGATATTGAAACAATTACCCAAAGAATTGAATCTTCCTCAGTTGATATAGCTCCAAACTACGCCGATTGGCGCGACCTTGGCTTTGCGCTTGCCGACGAACTTGGAGAATCTGGAAGATCCTATTTTCACCGACTAAGTAGGTTCTATCAGGATTATAATTCAACAGAAGCCGATAAGCAATTCGATGCCTGTTTGAAAGCACACGGAAACGGTGTTTCCATTAAAACATTTTACCACCTTGCTAAAGCAGCCGGTGTTAATGTCGGAATCCCGAAAGCAAAAGAATCAAAGCCAAACTCAAAAGTTAAGGAAAAGGCGGAAGTAGAGGAAATGTCTGACGAAGAACTTTCCCACTCTCCAAATGGAGAGGGGTCAGGGGTGAGGTCATTTCCTTCCGAAATCTTTGACCAACTACCCGATTTACTTCGTCGTATTACTGTCAAAGGCACTTCACCGGAGGACAAAGATATTTTGTTACTTGGCTCACTGGTTTCCATGAGTTCGTGTTTGCCAAACATTTACGGTGTTTATGCTGAAAGGGAAGTTTTTGCCAACCTCTTTTTATTTGTTACTGCACAGGCTTCAGCAGGTAAAGGCAGACTCACTTTGTGCCGTAAATTGGTAGAACCAATTCACAAGGCACTTCGTGAACAAAACAAGGCTGAATTTGAAATATATCAACGTGAACTATCAGAATACGCAGCAGCAAAAGGCGACAAGGTGAATATGGAAAAACCACAAGAGCCAACGCTTAAAATGCTTGTAATTCCTGCCAACAACAGTGCAACAGGATTGTTTCAAATTCTCAATGACAACAAAGGGAAAGGATTAATTTTTGAAACGGAGGGCGACACCCTTGCACTTACTTTCAAATCCGAACACGGTAATTATTCCGATGGTTTCCGCAAGGCGTTTCACCACGAAACAATTACATACAACCGCCGCAAGGACCGTGAGTTTGTCGAAATTGATATGCCGCGCCTTTCGGCACTGCTATCAGGAACACCACGACAAGTATCAACTCTTATTCCAAATGCTGAAAACGGCTTATTCAGCCGCTTTATTTTCTACTTCATGAACATTCGTTACGAATGGAAAGACGTGTTTGCCGGAGAAAGCGGTCAAACACTCGACCACTATTTTGATCACTTAGGAGCGCAATTTCATGAACTGCATAAATGCCTGGAAAGTCAGGGAAAACCAATGAGGTTTTGTCTGACTGTTACACAGCAACAACTGTTCAACAGTTACTTTGAGCAAACTCAAATTCAGTACATTGAACTTTGCGGAGAAGATTATATTGGCACGGTTCGCCGCTTGGGCTTAATCACATTCCGAATTGCTATGATTCTCACAGCCCTGCGAATCATGGACAACGGCGAACTTCGTTCACCGCTTGTCTGTTCCGACACCGATTTCAATATCGCAATGGAAATAGTGAAAGTGCTGGTTCAACATGCTGCGCATGTTTTCCAACAACTACCCACCGACACAGCAGCCAAAGTACAACCCAATCAAAAACAACAGTTTTTGAATATGCTCCCGGCAGAGTTCGACCGCCAAACATATTTGTCGGTTGCAGATAAATTGAAAATTCCAGCCAAAACAGCTGAGAAACAAATTGCACGTTTCGCCAAAACTGGATTAATCAACCACTTTGCACAAAACCAATATCGTAAATAACTACTGCTATGAAATCAACTGATAAAAAGCAAATCCAACTCCACAAAATGGAGTTGGACGAAAAATACCTTTCTCGGAAACTGCTTGAAATCTTTCAAAATATGCCATTTATATATGAGAATCTTCGAAAATACAAATCGAAAATAAAAGGAAAACATAAAGGCAAAGCATTTGTGCATAAAAAAGCATTTATTAAAATGCTGAAAATAAATGTACGCATTGAAAGGCTTTTAAATGAAAAAGATTTGATCAAACGAATGGATATATTCGGGCTAAACATATACACAATAGCGGATATTGAGCAATTTCTAAAGAACAATAAATCAATTCACAAGTAGCTAAATTAGCTATTTATTTATTCTTTGACACAAGTTGTCAAAAGAAAATATTTTCTTTGCGATTTTATGTTGAAAACTTTTCTTTTACACCTGTTTTGTTTATGAATATTTATCTATCTTTGTCCAATTTCTGACTATTCAAATGTTGGAAAGTCACCATTTAAACTGATAAATTATGCTATTTGCTAATCAAATCAAAAAATTGCGTGAAGAAAATAACTTACTTCAACGACAATTAGCCTCAGCGCTGGAAATTGATACACCTATGTATAGCAAAATTGAAAGGGGCGACCGCCTTGCTAAACGTGAACAGGTTGTTATCATTGCAAAATTTCTTTCTACAGATGAAAACGAATTGCTATCTCTATGGTTGGCTGATAAGGTTCTGGATGTATTGGAAGGTGAGAAAGAATTGGGAGGTAAAGTGTTGGAAATTGCAAATGCAAATTTGAAATAATATGAGCAAATATTATTCTGACTTTATGATCGAAATAACAAAAGATGAGATATTTGAAGGTCTTTTGGGTTACGGAATGTTTGCTGAAAAAATTCCGCCAATTTTCACGTCTGAACCATTATATGATTATTGTATTGCCAATGGTTTTAGTTGGTTGAACAAAGAAGCACATTCCGCAATTTCGTATGAAAGCATGCGTAATATTTCTATTCCAAGAGTTTTATCAATCCCATATCCAACAACTTATATAAATCAATGCAAATTTATTTCAGATAATTGGGATGATGTGCAACTACATTTCCTTGATAAAACAGGAAGCAATACCTACAAAAAAAGCCAAATTCATATTAGAAAGATACAAGCTAAAAAACAGCTTTTTGAAATGAATTATAAAGATTTTGATTCAAAATATGGATTACTTGAAACTAAAATATCGATTGGAGCTAAATATGTTGTGAAAGCAGATATTTCAAATTGTTTTCCAAGCATTTATACTCACGCAATTTCTTGGGCATTAGCTGGAATTGAAGAAGCAAAAAGAAACCAAAAAGACAGTTCAAAATGGTATAACCAATTAGATTTTTACACAAGAGCATTAAAGGATAATGAAACTCACGGAGTTCTAATTGGACCACATAGTTCAAATCTAATTTCCGAAATCATTTTGGTTGCTATTGATAACGAATTACAACAATATAATTATACAAGATGTGTTGATGACTACACTTGTTTTGTCTCTTCACAACAAAAGGCGGAAAATTTTTTAATTGATTTGGCAAATGCTTTAAGAAAGTACGATTTATTGTTAAATCACAAAAAAACAGAGATATTAAAACTCCCACTTTCTTCTGTCGATTCATGGGTTACAACTTTAAAATCATTTGTAATACCAAAAGAAATCGGTGTTACATTTCTAAGAAGATATTTAGATACTGCTATTGATTTAGCAAATAAATCAAGTAATATAGCCGTACTGAATTTTGTCATTAAGACCTTATCTACAAAGAATTTTAAACAAATGGCTTTGGAGTATTATATAAACACTATTCATAATTTAGTGCTCCTGTTTCCCTATTTATTACCTATTATTGATGATGCCGTTTTTATTCCATTAAAGATAGATTCACATAAAATTAAGGAAATTGCAAATGATATTTATGAAGATGGCAATAGATACAATCGTTTTGAGACAATGAGCTATGCAATATTTTATGCCATTAAATACAATTTTCAATTAAGAGATGATTTGTTTGACAAAGTTAAATTAAAAGAGGATTGTGTTTTTATGTTGTTATCATATTTACACGACATTAAATTTCTGCGAGGTATAAAAGAACAATATAAAGATATTGCAAAAGAGATTCAGAATGACTATTTATCTAAAGATAAATTTTGGCTTTTTATCTTTGAATTATTGCCAAGAGAAGATATTAAAGATACTTGCCTAAGAACATTAAAAGGTAGAAGTGGTAAAAATGCTTGTAAAAAAGTATCTTTTATAAAACAGATACACTAGCAAATCAAATAGCTGCCTTCAATTAACAATACTTAAAACTCAAATAATATAATTCAAAACGATAATGACAAAAGAACAAGAACGCGAAGAGCTTCACCGCACGATTTGGCAAATTGCAAACGACTTACGAGGCAGTGTTGATGGTTGGGATTTTAAAACCTATGTATTAGGCATGTTGTTTTACAGGTTTATTTCCGAAAATCTTACATTGTATATCAATACCGAAGAACAGCGTACAGGCAATAAAAATTTCGATTATACCAAAATCTCCGACAAAGATGCAGAATTTGGTAGAACTGATACGGTGAAAGAAAAAGGCTTCTATATCCTTCCTTCCGAATTGTTTGAAAATGTAAGGAAAAATGCGAAAACCGATGCCAATCTCAATGAAACATTGAGCAAAGTTTTTACCAATATCGAAAATTCAGCAAAAGGCACAGACAGTGAAGATGATCTGAAAGGTTTGTTTAAAGATCTTGATGTTAATAACGATAAACTTGGCGGAAACGTTGCGAAGCGAAATGAAAGATTAGCCAAAATTCTTGAATCAATTGGAGACTTAAAACTTGGCGATTATCAGGATAACACCAATGATATTTTTGGCGATGCCTATGAGTTTTTGATGACTATGTATGCCAGCAATGCAGGAAAGTCGGGAGGTGAATTTTTTACTCCACAGGAAGTTTCCGAGCTGCTTGCCGAAATGACAGTAGTAGGCAAAAAACAGGTGAACAAAGTATATGACCCTTGTTGTGGTTCAGGTTCTTTGTTGTTGAAATTTGCCAAAGTGCTTGGCAAAGAAAATGTGCGACAAGGTTTTTACGGTCAGGAAACGAACATTACCACCTACAACCTTTGCCGTATCAATATGTTTTTGCACGACATTAATTACGAGAAATTTAATATTGCCCACGGCGACACGCTTACCGAACCCAAACATTGGGACGATGAGCCTTTCGACTGTATTGTTTCCAATCCTCCTTATTCAATTAAATGGGAAGGCGATGCCAACCCGCTTTTGATTAACGACCCTCGTTTTTCTCCTGCTGGAGTGTTAGCCCCAAAGAGCAAAGCCGACCTTGCATTTACTTTGCACATGCTATCGTGGCTCTCTACTTCTGGCACGGCTGCCATTGTAGAGTTTCCGGGTGTGCTGTATCGCAGCGGTGCAGAGCAGAAAATCCGCAAATACCTGATTGATAATAATTATATCGACACGGTAATACAGTTGCCGCCCGACTTGTTTTTTGGTACCACCATAGCCACTTGTGTGATTATACTCAAAAAGAGCAAAAAAGACAATGCTACCTTATTTATCGATGCTTCAGGCGAATTTGTTCGTGGTGGCAACAAAAACAAACTAAACGAAGCCAACCGCAAAAAGATACTCAATGCCTTTGTTGGACGTAAAGATATTGCCGCAAATGACTACAATATTGCCATAAGCAGCTATGTAAAACAAGAAAACACTACAGTTGAAGTGAATATTGAAAAACTAAACGCCCACATAGCTGATATTGTAACAAAGCAAAATAAACTACGCACTGCCATTGATGAAATTGTAGCCGATTTGGAAGGAGGCACTTATGAATAAAGTTGAAGAGCTAATACAACAACTTTGCCCTGCAGGTGTAGTATTTATGGAATTAGGAGAGCTTGGATATCTTTATGGTGGGCTTTCTGGTAAGAGTAAAATTGATTTTCAAGGTGGCAATGCAAAGTTTGTTACTTACATGAATATCTTTTCAAACATTTCCGTAAAAACCGACATAGATATTTTTGTTAATATCGGAGAAAATGAAAATCAAAATAAGGTTGAATATGGTGATGTATTATTTACAGGTTCGTCCGAAACTCCTAATGAGTGTGGCATGTCGTCAGTTTTAACTGAAAAAATTACTGAGCCATTATATCTAAACAGTTTCAGTTTCGGATTTCGACTACATGATAAAGAATTGTTTTTACCTGATTTTCTGAAATATCTGTTCAGAGATGATAGTCTAAGAAAGCAAATTGGTCAAACTGCAAGTGGTGTAACAAGGTTCAATATATCAAAAAAACGGTTTGCAAAAGTAGCAATCCCCATTCCTCCCATACCCATACAACATAAGATAGCATTTATTCTTGATAGCTTTACTCAGCTGGAGGCGGAGCTGGAGGCGGAGCTGGAGGCGCGTCGCGCCCAATATGAATATTATAAGAATGAGTTATTGAATTTCGAAGGGAAAGAAGTGGAGTGGAAAACACTGGGTGAAGTTGGGCA
>CAIUKZ010000143.1 GCA_903899865.1 uncultured Bacteroidales bacterium
ATCAAACAGGCAAATAAAGAGAAGCTTGAAAAAGAAAAGGCACAAAAAGAAGCGGAGCAAAAAGAACAACAACGAATAGCCGATGAGGCCAAACGAATAGCTGAGCAAAAACAAAAAGCCATAGACAAAGCCAATGCTATGAATGGACTTTTTGGTAAAAACAGCTCATCAGGCAAAAACGGCTCTGGTGGCGGAAATGGTGAAGGAAAAGGAACTGGCAATGGCACAGGCTCAGGCAACGGAAGTGGCGATGGCACTGGCGACAATCACAAAGGAAACCCAGCAGGACATGGTGTATCAAGCGGTCACTCATGGTCACTCAAGGACAGAGATTTGAAAGGCACCATCCCAAAACCAAGTTATAAAAAAGATAACATTGAAGGGCTGATTACGGTAAATATACGTGTTGATGAGAAAGGAAGAGTGATGGGTGCCTCGATAGGAAAACCAACCACCATTTCAGATGCCGAAATACATAGCTCGGTGATGGAAGCAGCAAAAAACAGTCAATTCACCTCAGGAAAAGGAGAAGTATCAGGAACTATCACCTATCACATCAAATTGAAATAACATGACAGCATATATCTTTCTAGCCGACGGTTTTGAAGAAATTGAAGCCATCACTCCTATAGACATCCTACGCCGAGCGGACATAGAGACAGTAACAGTTTCAATCTCAGAAAGCCTGCGAGTAGTGGGTGCACATCACATAGCTGTGGAGGCAGATTGTTTGTTTTCTCTATGTGATTTTGCGAACGCAGATGCACTGATACTGCCAGGTGGACTGCCAGGCACCACTAACTTGGGTGCACATCAGCCATTGCTAGATTTACTTAAACGACACCATGATGCAGAAAAACTGACAGCAGCCATTTGCGCTGCTCCTTCTATATTTGGTAAATTAAATCTGCTAGATGGGAAAGAGGCTATTTGCTATCCAAGTTTTGAAAAAGCACTGCATGGGGCTACCATCTCTGTGAGCAAAGTAGTGAGGTCGGGGAATATAATTACCGCAAAAGCTGCTGGGGTAGCTACTGAATTTGCATTGGAGATAGTAACTGCACTGATGGGAAAGGCGGAAGCACAAAAAATAGCTCAAGCCATCCATCTATAAGGAACTACGTATGAGCTAGTTAAAAACAAAAAAGGGATTACTGAAACAGTTTTCCCTTTTTAATTTCCTACCAATGTATCAACTGATTAGTTAATGGCTGCAGTCAACTCAGCACCAGCTTTAAATTTAGCTACTTTTTTAGCTTCGATTGTAATTGCTTGTTTAGTTGCAGGATTGATACCTGGACGTGCAGCACGCTCAGTAACTGAGAAAGTACCAAATCCGATTAAACTAACTTTGTCTCCTGAAACAAGAGCATCAGACACACTTTTTACTACAGCCTCAAGCGCTTTTTTAGCATCAACTTTGCTAAGACCTGCTTCTTCAGCGATGGCATTGATTAATTCAGCTTTGTTCATAAAATTAATTTTTTTATTAGAAAACGATAAACAATTAGGTTTTTGACTTTGCAAATATAGTCGTTTGAAAATAATATCCAAGCATTTAATTAAAAAAAAAGCCAATAATCCTAGAAGTTTTCAAAAAAAAAGCTCTAAAACGCTTTATTGGTAGCTTTTTCGAGGCTTTTTCACTACTTTTGAGCCTTGAATTTTGGTTTGATTTTTCGTCGAAAATGCTGAAAAATAGACATCACGATTGAACAAACTTCTTGTTTTTACTTTTTAATAATCAATCAGTTGTTACACCCTACAATACAAATACATTAACTATCGGACTAAGTTAGCTTACTACAAACATACATCACAATGAATGATTATCGCCCTTCGTTTTTAAATAGCATCTCGCCTGTTGTCAAAAACATCATTGCCATCAACCTCATTTTTTGGCTTGCAGCTACACTGCTTCCTAATATTGTAGGAAGAATAGGCATCGATCTTGATCTTGACCAACAGCTAGGCATGCATTATTGGGGTTCTGAAAAGTTTAAGCTTTTTCAATTCTTCAGCTACATGTTTATGCATGGTAATTTTCAACATTTGTTTTTCAACATGTTCTCATTATACATGTTTGGCTCAATGCTTGAGAATCTTTGGGGGCCGAAGCGATTCTTGTTGTATTACATGGTTACTGGCATTGGTGCAGGAGTGATACAACAACTTTTTTGGACCATTGAATTTAATGAAACACTTTCGGCATTCAACACGGCTATTGCTACCAATTCTGGGCAACTGCTAGAAGACTACCAGTCCGTGTTAGGCGGTTATTTCAGAGTAAATGACTACTCACTCCTAACCCGACCAGAAATCATCCAGTTAAAAAAGCTGTTTATGAGTTTGCCTGTGACCGTAGGAGCATCGGGAGCCATATTTGGTTTATTGCTAGCTTTTGGTTGGAGTTTCCCCGAGACCAGTTTATATATTATGTTTATTCCCATTCCCATCAAGGCGAAAATTTTCGTATTCATTTACGGAGCAGTAGAATTGTTTTTTGGTGTAGCACGTTTTTCGGGCGACAACATTGCACACTTTGCGCATCTTGGGGGAATGCTTTTCGGAATCGTACTCTTATTGTATTGGAAAAAAAGAAATTTGTTTTAAATCAAATTATTGCAATCATGGCATTTGTGGACAATCTAACCCATTCCTTTAAGAATGGAAATCAGCTTATCAAGCTGATATATATTAATGCGGCTGTATTCTTGCTAACAAATATAATAAGCATTATTTTAAGTCTTTTCAATCTCCCACCCATCTTGGTTTGGACACAACTAGCCATACCTGCGGAAATCAATCAATTGGCATTCAAACCATGGACATTGGTGAGCTATATGTTTTTTCACCAGGAGTTATTTCATATTTTCTTTAATATGTTAAGTCTGTTTTGGTTTGGAAAAATATTCTTGATGTACTTTAGTGAAAAACAACTGGTAGGTCTGTACGTGGTGGGAGGATTAGCTGGTGCTGCTGTCTATATGGTGGCTTACAATGTTTTCCCATACTTCCAACCTCTTATTTCCAGAAGTGTATTACTCGGTGCTTCGGGCTCCATCATGGCTATCATAGTGGCCACAGCAGTAAAATCGCCCAATATGAATCTCCAGCTGATGTTGATTGGCAGTGTGAAATTGAAATACATTGGCATGATGGTAGTAGCAACCAGTTTTTTTAGCATCACATCAGAAAATGGTGGTGGTGAATTAGCTCACCTAGGTGGAGCTTTGGCGGGCTATCTATTTGTTGTATCTTTGCAGCGAAAAGTCGATATTACGAGTTGGGTTAGTTGGCTATTGGATCAAGTGGCAGGCATATTTTCTCCACGCAAGCTGAAAGTCAAGAAAAACAGCAACTTCAACAGGAATAAGATGTCTGACGCTGATTATAATATGTACAAGGCGCAGAAGATGGCAAATATAGACAAGATACTTGATAAAATAAAAACATCGGGTTATGACAGTCTAACATCCGACGAAAAAAAACGCCTATTTGAACAAGGCAACCAAGCTTAAACAACTTTAGGAAAAAAAATGTATGTCTAGCGGATCAGTATTAAAATGGATAGTGACGGCTTTCAATGTAGGGGCGGTGGTGGTCATGGCATTGACAGTGATGGCGAGCTACATTAGCCCTGAATTTGTCATTTTTCCAGCCTATCTGAGTTTACTATTGCCTGCTACAATTTTGGTGAATGTCTTCTTTGTAGCTTTTTGGATAATCTCGCGCAAATGGATGTTTCTATTATCATTAAGCATACTATTGCTAGCGGCCTCACAGATAAGCAACACATTCTCAATTCGATTTGGCAAAACAAAATCAGTGCCAGTCACCCATCCAATAAAGGTACTGACTTACAACACATGGCGGTGTTCCAAAATCACAAAACCTACGAAAAAAGTCAAAAATGAAGTGCTGCAATATGCTTTGGAAACAAATGCAGATATTATCTGCCTTCAAGAGTTTACCGTGAGCGACAACCCTACTTACCTAACCTTGAACGATGTGATGAAAATGTTTAGAAAATACCCCTATTCTCACATCGAATTTAATAAAACCAAAAGTAGTCGCCAAGAAGGCATTGCCACATTTTCCAAGTATCCCATCATCACTAAGCAAAGAATAAACTATCCATCTGCCAACAATTTATCAATTTTTTCGGACATCAACGTTGACGGAAAAATCATCCGACTGATCAACAACCACCTAGAGTCCAACCGACTAACCGAGAACGACAAATCAAGACCAATGAGTCTGAAGGACAATTTTGACGCAGACAGCCTATCAGGGATTACACTTTATTTTTCTAAAAAGCTAGCATCGGCATACAAACTAAGAGCTGTACAGGCAGATAGTGTAGCTAATGTTGTGTCAACATCGCCATACCATGTCATCATGTGTGGAGATTTCAACGATGTGCCCAACTCCTATGCCTACACTAAAGCAAAGTGCAATCTGACTGACGCGTTTTCAGAAAATGGATTTGGTATTGGCTGGACATTCAATGAGAAATATTTTCATTTCCGAATAGACTATGTGATGTATGACCCTGCAGCCTTTGAAGTCATAAAATTCAAAACCGATAAAGTCAGCCATTCTGATCACTATCCATTACTATGTACATTGAATATCAAAACAAAATAACACACTAAAATCAAAATAACATGAATGTACCATCGAATTTAAAGTACACCAAAGAGCACGAATGGGTGCTAGTAGAAGGCAATGTAGCCACAGTAGGAATTACAGATTATGCGCAAGGCGAATTGGGCGAAATCGTATTCGTAGAAGTTGAAACAGTGGGTGAGACACTTGCTGCAGGAGAAGTATTTGGAACAGTAGAAGCTGTTAAAACAGTTTCAGATTTGTTTCTCCCTCTTGACGGTGAAATCATAGAGTTCAACGAGTCACTTGTTGATTCACCTGAGCTAGTGAATGACAGCCCTTACGGTGACGGATGGATGATCAAAGTGCAGATTTCTAATCCAGAGCAAGTAAATAGCCTTCTAAGCGCAGATGAATATACCGCTTTGGTAGGCTAACCGATGGATTGAACGCTGTCTAAAAAAAACCACAAAAGGCACAAAAGTTACAAGTACTAATTTGAGAATTGAAGATAGGACACAATAGAAATGGCGTCAGCCTATATTTACATCAATAGTTGTAGCCAGATACATTTTTCAAACAAATTCCAATCTTTCTAAACAAACAATTCAACAAAGGCGTTTTGATGATGCATCATTAGACGCCTTTGTTGTATCACTTTACACGCCATCATGCATCACCTTATCAAAGACATTGCACTATCAGTAGGGTTTGACGCCTGTGGCATAGCCAAAGCAGAAGCCGTAGGTGATGATGAAGTTTACCTACAAAAATGGCTTGATAAAGGCTATCATGGAAGCATGAGTTACTTGGAAAGGAACTTCGAGAAACGATGCAACCCTACTGTTTTAGTTCCCGAATGCAAGTCAGTAGTGGTGGTATTGTTGAATTATTACCCCAGCAAACTTCAAAACCCACAAGCCCCTCAGCTAGCCAAATATGCTTACTCTGAAATTGATTATCACACAGTAATCAAAACCAAGCTATCGCAATTGGAAACAGAGCTAAAAAAGCACTATGGGGAAGGAATAATCAACGCTTCATTTCAGCATAGTTTTGTGGATTCGGCACCAGTACTAGAAAGACACTGGGCACAGCAAGCAGGGTTGGGCTGGATAGGTAAAAACAAGCAACTAATACATCCATCGCTCGGTTCTTATGTGTTTATCGGGAGTTTGATGATTAATCTAGCATTGGATGAATACGACAGTCCCATGCCACCACGCTGTGGCAAGTGCACCAAGTGCTTGGATGCTTGCCCCACGAGTGCATTGCAACCTGATGGTATGGATGCGCGCAGATGTATATCCTATCTGACCATCGAAAACAAAGGTGAGATACCTGCTGAATTCAAGTCAATGATAGCCAATCAAATAATAGGCTGCGACATCTGTGGCGATGTATGTCCTTGGAACAAAAAATGGGCAAAACCTCATCACCATAGCGAACTGGCTACGAATAAGGAGGTTTTGCAATGGGACAAATCCAAGTGGAGTGAATTGTCGGCTCAGGATTATAAAATCTACTTCGGCAAGTCGAGCGTAGGCAGAGCTGGCTATAATAAACTAAAACAAAACTTGGAGCAACTAGAAATGGGCACTACAACCTTTTAATTCTTGCTCCCATAGCATTCAATCGGCCATCAATATCTTCATAACCACGGTCTATCTGATCAATATTGTGTATCGTGCTAGTACCTTCGGCACACATGGCTGCAATGAGCAATGCAATACCAGCACGAATATCAGGCGAACTCATGGTAGATGCACGTAGGTGAAGGTTTTCACCCTGACCAATTACAGTAGCACGGTGAGGATCACAAAGTATGATTTGAGCACCCATATCGATAAGCTTATCGACAAAGAAAAGTCGGCTTTCGAACATCTTTTGGTGAATGAGCACGCTACCATTCGCTTTTGCAGCCACTACAAGAAACACACTCAGCAAATCGGGGGTCAACCCAGGCCAAGGTGCATCGGCAATGGTCATGATGGATCCATCAATAAATGATTCGATGCGGTAATTGTTTTGCTTGGGGATGAAAATATCGTCACCTTTGAGTTCGAGTTTAATACCCAATCGACGAAAACTGTCGGGGATAATACCAAGTTCGGCATAGGCTACATCTTTGATGGTAATCTCAGATCCTGTCATAGCTGCCATCCCAATAAAACTACCCACCTCTATCATATCAGGCAATATACGGTGCTCACAGCCACCAAGCACTTCTACCCCCTCAATGTGTAACAAATTGGAACCAACCCCAGTGATGTTTGCACCCATGGCATTGAGCATACGGCAAAGTTGTTGCAAATAGGGCTCACATGCGGCATTATAAATGGTCGTTTTGCCTTTGGCAAGAACCGCAGCCATCAATATATTTGCCGTGCCAGTCACCGAGGCTTCATCGAGGAGCAAGTAGCATCCTGTCAGTCTTTGGGCTTTGACCACATATCGCTTTTCGTCTGGGTCATACGAAAAATCAGCCCCTAATTTTTGAATGCCCACAAAGTGAGTGTCCAAGCGTCGACGTCCGATTTTATCGCCACCAGGTTTGGGTATCATGGCCTGACCAAAACGAGCCACCAAAGGACCTACAATCATGACAGAACCACGCAGCGAGGAACTTTTCTTGTAAAAATCAGCCGTTTGGAAATAATCCAAATTGATGTTGTCAGCTTGAAACGAGTAGGTATTGGTGTCCAATTGCTGTACTTTGACGCCCATGTCGGCCAACAGTCCTATCAAGTTATTTACATCAAGGATATTTGGGACATTGCTAATGGTTATTTTTTCGGAGGTGAGTAGCACAGCACAAATTACTTGTAGTGCTTCATTTTTTGCGCCCTGTGGTGTGATTGACCCTGAAAGTTTGTATCCACCTTCTATTTGAAATGATGCCATGATGTCAAGAATTATTTCTTCCTTTGATTATTACTAGGTCTATTCTTTCTACTATGAAGGACATCTCTACTTTCTACCAATTTTAGGAAGTCAGCAGGCACATCCAGTTTACCTTTTGAAAGCTCTCTCAGGTCGTCAAAAATCTTTTTATCGTCCACCACTTCTTTATTCCAAGTGAGAAAGCACTTCTTCATTTGATTAGCTATCAGCCGTATCAACTCATTTTTTTCATCGCCTTCTGGATAATTGCTTACTTTTTCTATCATCTCTTCCAGCGTGCGTCCATAATGGTGGTATCGTATCCGAGAGTTTTTATATGGAATACGATCTGGACGGGTGTATAGATTCTCAGGTTTGACAATCTCATACGGAAAGTCAATGTCTAACTTAAAACCAGACATGATGGCCACGTGATCCCATAGTTTGTGCTTAAAGTCATTCACATCGCGGAGGTATGGGAATAAGTTTCCCATGATGTTGATGATGGTTTTCACACAGCGTGTTCTTTCTTCTCTATCCTCTATGGTTAAGGCATGTGCCACCATTTGTTGGATATTTCGGCCATATTCTGGCATTATTAGTTTCCCTTCTAGGGTTGGGTATTCCATATTGAGTAATTGCAAGTTAAGTAGGTTTGTATTTATTTAGACACTGGGTTGTTCTGCCTATTGACTATGGATAGTTGCCACTCAGCAAACCAACACAAAAGTACGCTATTTTATTTGGCTTCCAAAATCTGACCGAACTATTGACTTATGCCAGATTCATCATTTACTACCGATGGCATACCATCAATTTCTTCCTCTGAAGTGTTGGTTACAGAATCACTGGCAACAGAGTCTGGCGGGAAGTAAGAATGACAGCCATAACTTCTGGTGATTTCTTCTTTCGGCTTTGTGGGGAATTTGGCTTTATATTTAGCGAAAGTTTCGTCGGCAAGCACCTTTTCCATAAACATCCCAAAGATAGGTAAAGCATTTTTACTTCCTTCGCCCAAGTGTCCGGTACGAAAGTGGACACTTCGATGCTCGCCACCCACCCAGGCACCACCAATCAATTTTGGTGAAACACCTACAAACCACGCGTCCGAGTGATTGGATGAAGTTCCGGTTTTTCCTCCAAAATCGGTATTGTGTCTGAAAATATTGAATGCCCATAGTGCCTGAGTTGTAGCGCCAGGCTCGGTCATTCCACCTTTCAATAGCTCGGTCATGAGCCATGCTGCTTCGTAAGGTATTACCCTTTTTTGTTCGGTATTGGGCTGGTAAATAACTTTTCCGTCACGGTCTTCTATGCGAGTAATAAGCACTGGATCTTTGTAAACCCCTTCATTCACTACAGTCCCAAACGAGTTGACCAGTTCGAGTAGCGACACATCAGATGAGCCAAGACACAACGATGGTTTTTCCTCCAATGGAGTGCGTATTCCGAGCAAATGAGCGTATTTCACAATTTCGGGAATGCCTACCTTTTGAGCTAACTGTACGGCTATGGTATTGATAGATCTTCCAAAACCCAGTTTTAAGGTAACGGGAATTCTCATAAATGTGCCATTAGCATTGTGTGGACTCCATGATTTAGGTTTCCCATTTTCAACATAATCCCATGTCACGGGTTGGTCGGTCACCATGTCGCAGGGTGACATGCCATTCATAATAGCAGCCGTATAAACGAACAGTTTAAAGGTAGATCCTGGTTGGCGTTTGGCTTGTGCCACTTTGTCGTATTGAAAAAATTTGAAATCAATGTCGCCCACCCAAGCTTTGACATGTCCAGTATTGGGCTCCATGGCTACAAAGCTGCTGTGCATAAACCGATTCATGTATCGGATGGAATCCAATACGCTGAGCATCATGGTCTTTTCGCCTTGCTCGTAGTCAAACACTTTGGTTTTGTGGACTTTGTTGAGGTAATATTCAATTGAGTCTTTGTTGTTTTCATATTTTGCCTTGAGCATGGCATAGGTCTTGGTTTTCTTGGCAATGTCTTCAACAAAGTTGACTATTTCATGATGATTCTCGTCCTGCCAAGGGTTTTGTCCTCGCCAGTGATCATCAAATTTTCTTTGCACACTACGCATTTGTTTATTCACAGCCTCTTCAGCATACTGTTGCATTTTAGAGTCAAGGGCCACATAAATTTTCAGTCCGTCAGCATAAATATCATAGTCATTTTCCTTTTCCCATTCCGACAAATACTTGGCAAGATAAGCTCTAAAGTGTAGCGCCTTACCGTCGTAATTTTCTTCCATGCTATAATTGAGTCGGATTGGGATTTGTTTGAGAGAATCGCATTGTTGGCGAGTGATGATTTTGTGCGATACCAGGTTTTCAAGTACCACATTTCTGCGCTCCTTTGATTTTTTTGGGTGGGATATTGGACTATATGTGCTGGTAGCTTTGAGCAGTCCTACCAATGTGGCTGATTGTTCGTAGTTGAGCTTAGCTGGGGTCGTTTTGAAGAATGTTTTGGCAGCAGTGTGTATTCCATAGGAGTTACTCCCAAAATCTACTGTGTTCAGATACATGGTGAGTATGTCCTTTTTGGAATAAAAGATTTCAATTTTAAATGCAGTGACCCATTCTTTGGTTTTCATAATGATGAGCTTCACACCAGGGATGTATCCAAACAAACCAGTAGAGTATTGGTTGCGAGTCTTGTACATGTTTTTCACCAACTGCTGTGTGATGGTGCTTGCTCCACGTGTCTTACCTTTGGTCATGTCTTTGGCCGCAGAAAACAAACCTCTAAAATCTACTCCAAAATGCTTGTAAAACCGCACATCTTCGGTAGCAATTAATGTTTTTATGAGAACGGGTGATATTTCGTCATAAGTGACAGGCGTGCGGTTTTCGCTGAAATACTTCCCTATCACTTTGCCGTCGGCGCTGATGATAACAGAGGCTGTGTTTTGATTGGGGTTGCTGATACTGCTGAGGTTGGGCGATTTACCAAACAACCAAAACAAGTTGATATCTACTACGAAAAGATACAGTAGAAACAGTACGAGCGAAGAGATAATGACATTTGCTATTTTGCGATACCACACCAACTTCCGATAGCGGGCTTTTCTGGCTTTGCGCCATTTAAAAAAGTTGTTCCAACTAGCCACACACCATTGGATGGTTATGTATAATAGATTTATGAACTTATTCCACATAGTTTAGCTATTGATTTTTAGGACTGCAAAGTTAATTCAAAATGACGATATTATTGTTGATATCAACATCTTTTCGGAGGTTAAAGATATGCATTTTAATGAAAAGTCTCATTTTGAAATTGTGGCAAGTTTAACTCAACTCCTTTCTCTTCCACTCGTCCTCGAAAAACCAAGCCAAGATTCTTATCTGAGAAGATAATTTGTTTTCCAGTATATTTAAATGTGCCACTAGTCATTTCTAACTCTCCAATCAATAGAGTGTATTTATTAGGGCTTGTAAAAATCAACCTATCGTAGTAATATTTACTGTAGTAGCTTCCCAAATATAACTTATTGTACTTGCTAGAAAAAAATGGCGTATTAGAATTAAATGATTTATATGCCTTGATTAGCTTATCTTCTTCGTCAGAGAAACCTGCAAT
>CAIUKZ010000144.1 GCA_903899865.1 uncultured Bacteroidales bacterium
CCATGGAGTGATTTGGTCGCTATTCTTTCTGTCAGCTGGGTAGTGTGCCCATTGCCAAGGGAAAATGGCGCGCTCTAAGTGCGGCATCATGGCCAAGTGACGTCCGTCGTTGGAGCAGATACCTGCTACTGAGTAATCCGAACCATTAGGGTTAGCAGGGTAAGCGTCATAGCTGTATTTTGCAATGATGTTGTATTCGCTTTCGGCTTTGGGCAATTGGAATTTTCCTTCGCCGTGCGCTACCCACACGCCTAGTTTGCTTCCACTGAGTGACCCGAACATCACAGACTCATTTTGTGGAATGGTAAGACCTACAAACGATGATTCAAATTTGTGCGAATTATTGTGAAGCATTTTTGGTTTGATGTCATGATCTGGATTGACCAAACCAAGCTCTACCATCAATTGACATCCATTGCAGATACCAAGACTCAAGGTATCGTTACGTTTGTAAAAATTATCCAATGCTTGTTTGGCTTTGTCGTTGAATAAGAATCCACCAGCCCAACCTTTGGCAGAACCAAGTACGTCCGAATTGGAAAATCCACCGCAGAATACAATCATGTTTACATCTTCCAATGTCTCACGACCAGAAGCTAAGTCGGTCATGTGCACGTCCTTCACATCAAAACCAGCTAAATAGAGTGAGTAAGCCATTTCGCGTTCGCCATTCGTTCCTTTTTCGCGGATGATGGCAGCTTTGATGCCACTTGGCTGACGGCTTTGTGATAGGTTGAATTGCGAAAACTTACCTTTGAATTCTCCGTTGAATTGAAATTCGAGTGGTTGGTTTTTATAGTTGGAGTAACGCTCCAAAGCCCATTTCTCACCACTTTGTTTGCGGTCAAGCAAGTAAGACGAACGATACCATGTGTCGCGTAGGTCGTTGATGGATAGGGAGTAGGAAACTGATTTTTTGTGAATTTCCAGTCTTCGTTCTTTGATGGGCGAAGCCACTATGGCAAAGCCCACGCCATTGTTATCTAATATTTTTTCAACCGTTTTCTTGTCTTTTACTTGAATTAATACCCCTGGATTTTCTGCAAAAAGGATATTAATCAATGAACTTTCTGCAATCCCATCCAGTTTAACATTCAGACCACCAGTGGTATTAGCAAAACACATTTCAAGCAATGCGGTTATCATACCACCTTCAGAAATATCATGTCCTGCCAGAATTAGGTTTTTCCCAATCATTTCTTGAATGGAGTCGAACGCTGATTTGAAATACTCGGCATCTTTAACCGTTGGCACTGCATCGCCCAGTTTGTTGAGCGTTTGTGCCAGCACCGAACCGCCTAGCTTGTGACCGTCAAACGAAAAGTCAATGTAGTAGATGTATGAATCAGCGTCGTTAACGATAACAGGACTAACTGTTTTTTGAACATCAGACACTTCTGCTCCTGCAGAAATTATGACTGTGCCAGGTGAAAACACCTTTTCATTACCATATTTTTGAGTCATTGAAAGACTGTCCTTGCCAGTTGGGATGTTGATGCCTAATGAACATGCAAAATCACTACAAGCCTCTACCGCTTTGTAAAGTCGTGCATCTTCCCCTGGGTTTTTACATGGCCACATCCAGTTGGCACTAAGCGATACGCTGTCTAGCCCTTCTGCTAAAGGTGTCCATACGATATTGGTCAATGCCTCAGCAATAGCTAATACTGATCCAGCTTCTGGGTCAACAATAGCAGCCAATGGCGCATGACCAATGGAAGTGGCAATTCCCACTTTGCCTTTGTAATCAAGCGCTACCACGCCAAGGTCATTGAGTGGCAACTGTATTTCTCCAGCACATTGTTGTCGGGCTATTTTTCCAGTAATGGAGCGGTCCACTTTGTTGGTCAACCAGTCTTTACATGCCACGGATTCCATTTGGAGTACATTGTTGATGTAAGTCAATAGTTGATCTTCACCTATTTGTACAGGAGCATATTTCTCATCCAAACTTTTATCGGTGATAATAGTGCGTGGCGGTTTGCCAATCATATAATCCAGTCTGAGGTCTATAGGCTTTTCGCCATTGGCTTGTTCGAACACGAATTGCATATCGCCTGTGGTTTCACCCACCACGTACATCGGTGCACGTTCACGGTCAGCAATGCGTTTTACTCGCTCTACATCTTCCTCTTTCATGATCATTCCCATGCGCTCTTGACTCTCATTTCCAATGATTTCTTTCCCGCTCAATGTAGGATCACCCACAGGAAGTTTGGATACATCAATGCGTCCACCTGTACTTTCTACCAGTTCCGAAAGGCAATTGAGGTGACCACCAGCACCGTGGTCATGCATGGATACGATAGGATTGTCAGTAGATTCAGCCAGTGTGCGAATTACGTTGGCAACACGCTTTTGCATTTCGGGGTTGGCGCGTTGCACGGCGTTGAGTTCTATGGAATTGTCATACACACCGGTTTCTACAGACGATACAGCACCACCACCCATGCCGATGCGGTAATTGTCACCACCCATCACCACTACTTTTTCACCAGTTGCAGGTTCGCCTTTTAGCGCATCGCGTTGTGTTCCAAATCCTACACCACCTGCAAGCATGATTACTTTGTCAAAACCGTATTTTTTGTTGTTTTCTTCGTGTTCAAATGTAAGTAATGAACCACAAATCAAAGGCTGTCCGAATTTATTACCAAAGTCAGAAGCACCATTGGATGCTTTTATCAATATTTGTTCGGGAGTTTGATAGAGCCATTTGCGAGGATTAATCGCATCTTCCCATGATCTAATAAGGCTCGTTTTCGGAGCTGTGCTAGTGTTGGGACGTGGGTAGCTAGTCATATAAACGGCAGTTCCTGCGATAGGCAAACTAGCTTTTCCACCAGCCAAACGGTCACGTATTTCGCCACCAGTGCCAGTAGCAGCACCGTTAAAAGGTTCTACGGTTGTTGGGAAGTTATGTGTCTCTGCTTTTAGGGAAATGACAGATTCGATTTCAGAAGTGGTGAAATAGTCTGGTTTGTCGCCGCTCAGAGGAGCAAATTGCTCTATCACTGGACCCGCATTGAAAGCCACATTATCTTTGTAGGCAGATACTAATTTGTTGGGGTTTTCTTCGGAAGTCTTGCGAATCATTTTGAACAACGAAAGTTCTTTTTCTTCGCCATCGATGATAAACTGACCGTTGAAAATCTTGTGACGGCAGTGTTCTGAATTGACTTGCGAGAATCCAAACACCTCGCCATCAGTCAGCTTGCGACCAATTTTTTCACTGATTCCATTCAAGTATTCAATCTCATCATCACTTAGTGCCAATCCCTCTTTTGCATTATATGCAGCAATATCATCAATATGAAGAATGGGTTCTGGTTGCTTATTGATGGTAAAAATATCTTGTCCGAGACCGTCGTACACACGCTGTAACATGGGGTCAAAGTCCGCATCGGCAGTGGGTGACACCTCAGTGAATTCCTCGATACGAATAATGCCTGTCATGCCCATATTTTGGGTAATTTCCACTGCATTGGTACTCCATGGTGTAATCATTTCACGACGAGGACCCACAAATTTGCCTTCTACTGATGATTGATTGACAAGAGTGGCTTCACTGAAAAGCCATTCTAATTTCTTAATGTCATCAGGCTGAAGGTTTTGAGATGATTGTACAGCGTAAAGTTGGGATGTGGCGGTTCGGAAGAATTGAATCATAATGAATAGTTTAGTGACTACTTTTTTACATTCCCCGCCAGCTATCAGCATTGGGGGCTAACAGACCGCAAAGATAGCTAATTTTGATGGTTTAGAAAATATCAAAATCACATGAGTTTTAAACAAATGCATTATAAAAAATGAGGCTGACTCTGTGAAGAATCAGCCTCTGTGAGTTGTCTTTGTAGCAGGTCTAATTTATCTCATTTTCAATTAGTCGCAATACTTCCTTGATAATGGCTTTGCCTTCGTCTTGGCTGGATATCAAGCGGATGTATTTTATTTTCTTATCTTTCCCAATAATAATGAAATATCCCTTATTGTCGGAATTGTCTAATGACCACTCTTTGCTTAATGTATGATTTTCATCTATTAAAATTACAGAATTTGGATATTTTTTCTGTTTTTCTCTGGCAGCAAATCTAATTACTGAGTTGGGTAGCCATGTGTCTTGTGAATTTGAAATACCAATGCCTTGATATTTCTCACGGGGTAACTTTTGATTTTTGATGGCTTCGGATAATGGTTCGCTAATGTCTTTAACATCGGGGTCGTTGTAAAAAATAGCAAGTGTTCTTTCGCCAAAGTAAGGGATGGTGGTGCTTTTACCATTTGCATCTTTCAATGAGAGGTTTGGTACGGATTTCCCAACCAGGTTTTGGCACACAAGTGCTGAAGTAGCAATGTTTAGTAATAAGAATAGGATTGTTCTTTTCATTTTTTGCGAGTCTAGTTTATAAATTTCATTTTGCGAATCATTTTATCTTATACCGTTTGCACAAACAATATAGTCCAATTTCGACTTTGTTTCATTGATACTATTTGTTTGAAGCAACGGCATTAACAAAAGTAGACATAAAAATAACTTTGGGTCATTGTATATGCACAGTTAGTATTAAACGAAGTTCACCCGTGGAAAGTTGATGGTGGGTCAATAAAAAAGGCAGAACAACATGACTGGATGTTCTGCCTTTAATTTGTGTTATCAAAAGTAACGAATTACCGATTATCTCTTAATCTCAATTTTTCGTGTAATCATCGCATTATCAGTATTGATATGCAAAATATAGATTCCACTGTTTAGATTTGAAACATTGAAGGTGAGATTGTCTGAATTAGCTTGGATGCTTTTAACGGTTTCACCACTTATGGCAATCAAATTGACTTCTTTGATGATATCTTCGGATTGAATGCTGACTACATCACTCGTAGGATTTGGGAAAATTACAGTTGAAGTTTCGATGGTGTTGACTTCTGTTGGTAAGTCATAGTTAATGTTGAGAAATGGCATCATGTCCATCATCATAAACATGGAGGCAATTTTCCAAAATTTTGAATTATTACTCAAATTATAGGGTGATTTAGCAGGATTGAGCGAGGCGGAAATATTATATATGGCTGCGTTTGCCCCTTGGTTGACAGCTGTGATTGTTACTGGGTTGCCATCTTTGTCGGTCAAAATCAAGTCGCTACTATTGAGACCGCTTACAGTCTTAAATAGGTTCAAGGTAAATCCATTGTCGTTTATATTCGTCGCAAAGGATTTGTTACCTACATAATTGTTTTGACTGGAAATGAGAGTTGTAAACCCACCTGCATTGATGCCGTCGGCTGTGGCTTTTATCATCATTTGATATCCTGCGTCCTCTAAAGTGGTTATGTATTTTAAACTGTCAGCGCCAGGTATGAGGGTAGCTTCATAAGTAAGAGGATTGAGTCTGTACCACTGGTAACTAAGGCAATTGTTGACCACCGATAAATCAGACAGTTTTTTGACGGTAAATCCAGCCAGTAACCCTCTGCCTACCCATGGTGACATTACGCCAGATAAATATCCACTTTCATCCAATGAATATCCACCGAAATAGGTGTCAACACCAGACAATGGAGTATAAACTTCATTGGAGGTGTATCCATTTTTCGGACCACCATTGGCTAGGATTCTTAGATAATAGTTGCCATCTAAGCTGATGCTGAAATTATTGTTCGTGGTGGTTAAGTCGGTGTATCCCGATTGGTAATTGCTCCAAGTAGTACCATTGGTAGAGTATTGGAGTGTAAAGCTAGTTGCCTCCAAACTTGCAGGCTCTGGAAACCACATGTCAACCATAACACGCGTGCCTGTTCCGATGTAATTATTTTCTCGCTGTGAATAAGTAACCTTGAAACCACCAAATTTGTTAGGAGCGTTTACAAATGTAGGAAAACTAGGAAGTGCACCTCCTTCGCCTGGAGTGAAATCGGCTGCTGATAGTACGGTGCATACAGATAATGCCAAAGCTATTAGGGCTTTGATGGTGAAATTCTTTTTTGTTTGTTTCATGACTATTGTCTAAATAGTAAGTGTGTATAATGAAAATTGCCTTTTCTAATGGAGATTCATCAGAAAAGGCAAAGTTATGTGATATGGATAAATTACTCAACGAATGCTAGTTTGTTTTCCAACAACTTTTCAACAGTTTGTTAACAACCCAATTGTCATGCATTGAGAATCTGTTCTCCGTGCGTTTTGGTGTTTATTTCCTTAGGAGAGATAATTTTAGTGATGGTGCCCGCTTCATCAATCACAAAAGTGGTTCTAAACATACCCATGTAAGTCCGTCCATACATGGACTTTTCACCCCAAGTGCCAAAAGCATTAGACAGCGTAAGTTCGGTGTCGGCTATCAGGTTGAAGGGCAGGTTTTGCTTAGCTATGAATTTTTGATGGGACGTAGCACTATCAGCACTTACGCCAATTACCTCATATCCTGCTTTTTGGAGCTCTTCATGGTTGTCTCTCAGGCTACATGCTTGGGCCGTGCAGCCTGGTGTACTGTCTTTAGGATAAAAATAAAGCACTATTTTCTTTCCTGCAAAATCACTTAATTTGATTTCTTTGCCGTTTTGATTGATTCCCAATATTTCGGGAGCTTTGTCGCCAATTTTCATACGTTTAATTTTAGCATCCAAAATCCCCTCTCCCGTTCATGACGTGATAAACTGCAGAGGGGATGTGAAGTTAGTATTGTTTATTTGTTCACTTTGCTGATTCATCTAAACTTATTGCCTTTAAAATTATCATCTTGAATATTCCATTGTGCTAATTGTGGTTCAATGATGAAAATATCAAGAAGGTCTTTCTTAAGTCCCCTTCAGGGGATTTAGGGGTTTATTTTAGGGGTTTATTCCAGGGGATTTAGGGGTTTAATTTTTTTCCTTGCCATGTATCCCGCTCTTCCAATCGTTTTTCTATTCTATCTAAAAACTCAAAGTTTTTCAGTCCCCATTGCGGCTCTATTAGAAATTTTTTAGGTGACTGAGATACAAATCGTTCAATGGCAATCTTCGGATTCAGAAGTTCCAAAAAGTCAATGGCCAAGTCAATATATTCATCAATGGTATAGAGATTAAACCATTCTGGATGTTCATTGAGTTGTGCAGCCATTTCAGTACCACGTACTATCTGTAACTGATGAATTTTTAATGTATCTATTGGCAACTGTGATAACTTTGTTGCATGACCCAAAATTGTCTCCTTACTTTCTCGTGGCAAACCTAATATGATATGTGCACCCGTTTTGATACCTCTCTTAGCTGTGGCTTTTATAGCCTCTACTGCACAAGCATAGTCGTGACCACGGTTGATAAATTCTAATGTTTCATCACTCGTGGATTCTACACCGTACTCTATCATAACATAATAGCGCTTTGAAAGTTCAGCAAAGTAGTCCAGCAGTTCATCATTCACGCAGTCTGGTCGTGTTCCCACTACCAATCCTACCACATTGGGGTATGCCAGCGCTTCCTCGTATATCCGTTTAAGTTTATCAATGGAGTCATACGTGTTGGTGTACGATTGGAAATAGGCTAAATAGTATTGACCATTGTATTTGTGGTCAAAAAAAGCTATTCCAGCCCGTACTTGCTGACTTACAGTGCGCGATGGACGGCAGTATTCGGGGCTAAAAGTGAGATTATTGCAATAAGTACATCCACCTTTTCCTTTGCTTCCGTCGCGGTTGGGGCAGGTAAATCCAGCATTGATGGATATTTTCTGTACACGTTCTGTAAATTCAGATTTTATTACTTGGTTATAATTGAGATAGCGGTTGGTCATGGCGGGGTATTAATACAGCACAAAGATACTTTTTTATCTTCCGATAACAATAATGCCTTTTGAAAGTTTAGATTTGTAAAATGCCAAGGCTCATTTACAGGTTACTTTCAACATACTTTTTGAAGTTTTCAAGTATCATTTTCCAACCTTTCTCTTGTAATTCAATCGAATTAGCAGTTTCGGCCTCAAACTCTTCAGTTAAGGATGTTGCTTGTTGACCCACTATTTGGACTGGTTTGAATGTGATATGCACTTTTCTTCCGTCGGCGATGGTGTATTTGATGGTTTGCAAGTGGGTAATCTGGTTATACACTCCTTGAAAATCAAAACTATACGAGCCATCCTTAGCAGCCATTGTAAATTTAAATTCTCCTCCTTCTTCCACATCGTTTTCGGCAAACGGACAATGCCAATCATCGCTTGCATGATTCCAATGGATAATAGATGATGGACTAACCCAATGATGCCACACTTGGTCAATTGGTGCGTTAATTACCGTGTCAACAAGTATCGTAATTCCCATTTTTTTATTCTTTTGAAGTACAGTTAAACATCCAGTTGATTCCAAATTTATCAACACAACTGCCATAATACGCTCCCCAAAAAGTATCATGAAGATCCATCGTCACCACTCCTCCTTCGGATAGTGCTTGGAATAATCGTTTGGTGTCCGTGCGTGTGTCTGGAACGATGTTGATGTGTACGTTATTGCCCTCCACCACTTTAAAACCCATGGATTCGGGTGCATCAGTACCCATCAGATAATGACATCCCAATATGGGTAATTCAATGTGAAGAATCAGATTTTTGTCTTCATCAGATAGTGGTGGCATGCCCTCCTGTGGTGCAAAATCACCAAAACGTGCTATTCCTCCTCCTGAAAATTCTCCGCCAAAAACTGATTTATAAAAATTAAAGGCAGCTTCAGTTTCTCTATTGAAATTGAGATAGGTACTTACTTTTGACATGGATGAATGGTTTTATTTTAAAAACAAATTGATGTAATTTTGGTTCAAAGACAAGTTGCTTTAAAGTGTGGGGTGAGTAATAATAGTGATATTGTCACGCACAAAGTAAACCTCAAAAGGTATAAAAATAAAAACAACTGGTCACTAGAACGGAAAATGCGCAAATAACACATATGAACGCTATTCTTTTGTGACTTTTGTGGTTCGTTTTTTTAATGTACATTTCCAATAAATCCACCC
>CAIUKZ010000145.1 GCA_903899865.1 uncultured Bacteroidales bacterium
GGGGTGGTTACGCATCGTGCAGCCCAACGCCAATTCAGACTAACCCCGGAATTGCCATTAGGAAGTTCTAATGGCAGCCATTAGAAAAAGGTAGGATAAACCCGGAATTGTCATTAGGAAAAAGTTCTAATGGCGGCCATTAGAGAAAACATGTGAAAAAGATTTGATAATCAACATTTTAAGTTGTGCAAAGAGTCCTTAAATTCGGTCAGATTTTCTGACAAAGTCTATGGACTATAAAATCGAGTTTACCGATAAAGAGATCACGCCCTGGGCGGGCATACTCATGCTCAAGAAAATGCTCGAGAAGATGGATTTCGACAGTTGTCTTGATGGATTGGACTTGCCTGAGCAAGGGTCTAATCGCGGCTATTCGTCCCACCAGCTCATCAAGCAGTTCATAACCAGCGTGTGGTGTGGTGCCAATAGATTTGAGCACACCGAGGTGACCCGTCAGGATGAAGTGATCCGTCAGTTCTGGGGCTTTGAAAGAATGGCTGGTCATAAATCCTTTCAGCGATTCTTTAACAAGTTCGATTTCGGCACTAATCAAAAAGTCTTCACCCCTTTGTATCAATGGTTTTTCAAAAATCTACAGTTCAATAATTTGACCTTGGATGTGGACAGCACCATTCATACGCGTTATGGCACACAGCAAGGTGCAAAGAAGGGATACAACCCCAAGAAACCTGGCCGGTTATCGCACCACCCCTTGATGGCTTTTGTAGCGGAGACTAAAATGGTTGCCAATTTTTGGCTACGTAGCGGGGATGCTTACACCTCCAATAACATTGAAGCCTTTTTAGATGACACCTTTGAAAAACTTCAGGGCAAAAAGATCGGTTTGTTCCGTGCCGATAGCGGCTTTTACGATAAGAAAGTACTCCATTACCTAGAAGACAAAAAGCTCAACTACATTGTGGCCGTTCGTCTATATGCCCCCGTCCAACAACTGATTGCCTCGCATAAAAATTGGCTAAGATTAAGTAGTGGCATTGAAGTGGCTGAAAGCGTTTATCAAAGTCCGTTATGGGATAAACCGAGGCGCATCGTTATGGTACGCCAACACATCCCTACAAGGCCGAAAGCCACTGGACGGAGTTTAAAACTTTTTCAAGATGAAGGTATTTACAAACAGTATCGATATAGTTGCTTCATCACCAGCTTAGACTTACCGTGCGAACAAATCTGGACGCTCTATCGACAGCGTGCCGATTCGGAAAACCGGATCAAGGAACTCAAATACGATTTCGGATCCGATAGCTTCAACCAACAAAGCTTTTATGCAACCGAAGCGGCATTGAACTTTGTGATGATAGCCTACAACTTCATCAGCTTGTTTCGACAAGTGGTGTTGGGGCAGAAAATCCACCAGCAAATGAAAACGCTGCGCTACAATGTTTTTGCCATTGGCGGATACATCGTCAAAAACGGAAATCAAAGAATCCTTAAACTATCGTTGGCCATGAAACGAAGGGAATGGTTTACAGGACTCTGGATGAATGTCAATTCCTTTACGACACCATTGAGTTTTACTTTCTAATGACAATTCCGGGATTAAAACTCGTTGTATCTACCA
>CAIUKZ010000146.1 GCA_903899865.1 uncultured Bacteroidales bacterium
ACAAACACATGCCCTTGCTCAATGAACCTATCGGCTTCTCTACGCGAACAAACGCCACTATCACTTATAAATTTATTCAGACGAAATGTTTCGGACATATTTCAAAATGGATTAAAAAAAATGGCTCTATAACGAATTTTGTGGGTAAAACCCAAAGGAGAAAATTAAACCACAAAAGGCACAAAAGTTTGGGAGTATTTAACCACATAGAGACGTCGCATGCGGTGTCTGAATAGCGATAAGATGTAATTCAGCGTTCATTTGTGTTGTTTGCGTATGTGGCGTTCTAAAGATTTGTTGTATTTCTAGTTTCATTTATTACACACCCTAAACGTCATATAATCAAATAAAATATGCCTCAAAAGTACAGAAAACTTTCCATACTTCTGAGACATATACAGCTTGTATTTACTGACAGATTACGCAGCCTTCACACTTAGAAAGCTCACCGCGCAACCGTTTCTCTACCAACAATTTGATGCGGTCTTGAAGTGCTTCGATGCGAATGTTTTCAATCACATCATTGGTGAAGGCAAACATAAGCAACAGACGGGCTTCTTTCTCAGAAATTCCTCTAGACTGTAAGTAAAACTTTGCGATTTCATCGAGCTGACCTACAGTGGCACCGTGTGAACACTTCACATCATCAGCATATATCTCCAGCTGAGGTTTGGTATTCATGCGCGCCATTTTGCTTAGCAATATATTCCTATTGGTTTGAAATGCAGCCGTTTTTTGTGCATCCTTTGCCACAAATAGTTTTCCAGTAAATCCTCCAACTGACATATCGTCAAGCACATACTTGAATAATTCCTTCGAATTGCAATTTGGCTGATTGTGTAATATGGAGGTAAAATTGTCCACTTTCTGATTTTTATCGCCTATCACCATACCACACAATGTGGTCTCACAGTGTTGCCCGTCAAGTGCAATC
This sequence comes from uncultured Bacteroidales bacterium, assembly GCA_903899865.1. GTDB lineage: Bacteria > Bacteroidota > Bacteroidia > Bacteroidales > Paludibacteraceae > Paludibacter. Next base: position 935 of record CAIUKZ010000146.1, read on the forward strand.
TCTATCGTATTGCGGGTGATGCCATTGTGCAGGGTTATCACATTTGCCAACACAGTAGAAGAAGCCAACTGTTGCATCAATAATGTCGATAAATTCGTAGTTTTTGTGTTCGTATTTTCAAGTTTATAATGCTCATAGGTTGCATTTTCACCTACAAAGACTTCAGTGACTCTGTTGCATAAAAACTTCACATCATCTACCGTATGATCACACACCAACAGTTGAGCTTTTGCACCTTCCTCTAAAATCACAAGGTTGTGACTATTGGCCATAAAATCCACGTCAGAGCGCATGATATTAACCAACTGCACAGGTCTGTCAAGCACCACATTTTTAGGCACATACATAAAAAATCCATCCTGAGCAAATGCTCCGTTGAAAGCTACAAGTCCATCCTCCTTTTTCGCACTGAGTTTACCCAAATAGCGAGCAATCAAATCAGGATGCGATTTGCCAACTTCCTTGAGGCTACCTACTATCACCCCTTCAGGAAGAGCATTATTTCGTGGGTCTGAGACTGGATAAAAACCATCGTTGACCACAAAATACAAAAAGGACTTGATGCCAGGAACATCACACTTAAATACTTCATACGGATTAACAGGAATTGGAATCCGATTGATGTTCAAACCATAGTCGGCAGACAGTGGCTCTTTTAGATCCGAATACTTATAGTTTTCCAATTTGATAGTTGGAAATCCTATTCTTTCAAACAAGGCAAATGAACCATCTCGCAGATCATTGAGTGGTGATGCCGAATGCATTTTGACATTCGCTTGTTGCTCCTTGTATAAGTCAATATATTGTTGTTCCATCTCCTATCCGTCTATTTCTTTTTTGATCCAATCATAGCCTTTTTCTTCCAGTTCCAGCGCTAATTCCTTACCGCCTGTCTTTACGATTCGCCCATTATAAAGCACGTGAATAAAATCAGGCACAATATAATCTAATAGCCTCTGATAGTGAGTAATAACTATTGTGGCATTATCCGAACGGCGTAGTTTGTTCACACCACTTGCTACTATTCGCAACGCGTCTATATCCAATCCTGAGTCAGTTTCATCGAGAATAGACAAGCGTGGATCCAGCATGGCCATTTGAAAAATTTCGTTGCGTTTTTTCTCTCCACCGGAGAAACCTTCGTTCACAGAACGGTTTGCAAGCTTGTTATCCAGCTCTACCAACTCCTTTTTTTCACGCATCATTTTCAAAAAATCTGATGCAGAGATAGGGTCAAGATTTTTGTACTTTCGATGTTCATTGACAGCAGTACGCATAAAGTTGGTCATGCTCACCCCTGGTATTTCCACCGGATATTGGAAACTAAGAAACACACCCTCTCTCGATCGGTCTTCTGGCGGCAAGGATAATAAATCCTTTCCGTAAAAAGACACTTCTCCATTGGTCACTTCATAATTTTGGTTGCCCGAAAGAACAGATGCAAGTGTTGATTTCCCGGCACCGTTGGGACCCATGATAGCATGTACTTCTCCTGGTTTTACACTTAGACTTAGTCCTTTTAATATCTCTTTGCCATTAATACTGGCATGTAATTTTTTTATTTCTAACATATTTCCTCCAACCTTACTTTAAAAGGTTATTTATAATTATTTTCTTGTTCTTAAAGCCCCTTAAGGGGTTTGGGGTTACCCCACACTACCTTCCAGCGTTATTTGTAGCAATTTTTGTGCTTCCACAGCAAATTCCATGGGTAGCTGGTTCAGCACTTCCTTAGCATATCCATTTACGATTAGTCCTACAGCATCTTCTGTGGAAATACCCCGCTGGTTGCAATAAAAAATTTGATCTTCGTTGATTTTGGAAGTAGTGGCTTCATGTTCTACCATGGCGCTATCATTATACACTTCCATGTAGGGAAATGTATGAGCTCCACATTTATCGCCAAGAAGAAGACTATCACATTGTGAAAAATTACGAGCATTGTCGGCAGCTTTGTTGATGCGCACCAAGCCACGATAGCTGTTCTGACTCACTCCAGCCGAAATACCTTTAGATAAGATATGGCTTTTGGTGTTTTTCCCAATGTGCAGCATTTTGGTTCCTGTATCAGCCTGTTGATGATGATTGGTAACAGCTACAGAATAAAACTCGGCAGACGAATTGTCACCCAGCAAAATGCAACTAGGATATTTCCAAGTCACGGCTGAACCGGTCTCTACTTGTGTCCAAGATATTTTGGAGTTATCTCCTTTGCATATTCCACGTTTGGTTACAAAATTATAGATGCCCCCTACTCCATTTTTATCGCCGGGATACCAGTTTTGAACTGTGGAGTATTTAACCTCTGCATTTTTCATGGCGATAATCTCTACAATCGCAGCATGGAGTTGATTTTCATCACGCATGGGCGCTGTACAACCTTCGAGATATGAAACGTAACTGTCCTCATCTGCCACAATTAGTGTTCGCTCAAATTGACCGGTATTAATAGCATTGATACGGAAATAGGTAGAAAGTTCCATTGGACAGCGAACGCCCTTGGGGATGTACACAAATGAGCCATCGCTGAAAACGGCACAATTAAGCGTAGCAAAGAAATTATCCGTGTAAGGCACCACTGAGCCCATATATTGCTTAACTAGTTCTGGATGATTTTCAACAGCTTCACTGAACGAGCAAAAAATAATCCCCATTTCATTGAGCTTTTCTTTGAAAGTTGTTTTTACAGAAACGCTGTCCATCACCACATCTACCGCCACACCAGAAAGCATTTTTTGCTCTTCAAGTGAAATTCCGAGCTTATCAAATGTTTTGATTAACTCCGGATCTACTTCATCCAGACTTTGTGGAGCATTTTTACGTGGTGCGGCATAATAGGCTATACTTTGATAATCTATCTGAGGGATATTCAGATGTGCCCATTCAGGCATTTTCATGGTAGTCCAATGCCTATAGGCCTTGAGTCTAAACTCCAGCATCCATTCCGGCTCATTCTTTTTCTTAGAAATAAGACGCACTACCTCTTCGCTAAGTCCTATGGGGATAATATCTGTTTCAATATCAGTGGTAAACCCATATTTATAATCAGCTTGGGTTACTTGATCTAATAATTCTTCTGACATAATTGATTATAATAAATGGTTGTCTGCAAATAGTGCAGTATATAATCACATAACAAGCCCAAGAATGGATTTGTTTGAGTAACAATTCTAAAAATGCAACAAAAGAGCCTTAGGCAAACATTTCTGCATCATCTTTGGTAATGATATTCCCACTCAAAATAATGAGGCGTTCTACCACATTTCTGAGTTCTCGAATATTACCAGTCCACGATCTGGCTTGCAGGTAAGCAATGGCTGTTTCATCAAATTCTTTGACTTGAATGCCTTGCTCAGCACAAATCAAACTACAAAAATGATTGATAAGCAATGGTATATCTTCCTTGCGGTCGTCCAACTTAGGCACATGGATGGGGATCACACTCAATCGATGAAAAAGATCTTCTCTGAAATTGCCGTGTTCAATCTCTTGCTTAAGATTCTTGTTGGTGGCTGCCAGTACGCGAACATTCACCTTCACACTCTTATCACTACCCACACGTGTCAATTCATTTTCTTGCAATACGCGTAACACTTTAGTCTGTGCCGAAAGGCTCATATCGCCTATCTCATCGAGGAAGATGGTACCACCATCCGCTTGTTCAAATTTCCCTATTCGGCTTTTGATAGCGGATGTAAATGCGCCCTTCTCATGGCCAAACAACTCACTTTCAATTAATTCGGAAGGAATGGCCGCACAGTTAACCTCTACAAATGGTGCTTCGGTTCTATTGCTATTTTCAAAAATCAGACGAGCCACCACTTCTTTTCCTGTGCCATTTTCACCAGTAATAAGCACTCGTGCGTCAGTAGGTGCTACTTTGGAAATTAAAGTGCGCACTTTTTCAATGGCTGCCGATTCGCCAATCATCTGATGACGCTTGGCGACTTTCTTTTTAAGTGTTTTGGTTTCAACCACCAAGCTGTTTTTATCCAATGCATTGCGAACTGTTATGAGCAGTCGATTTAAATCAATAGGCTTTTCAATAAAATCAAAAGCTCCTTTTTTGATGCATTCCACAGCTGTTTCGATGTTTCCATGTCCAGAAATCATTACAATCGGCGCTTCTACCTCTTTTTCAAGTAAAGCTGCCAACAGTTCAATGCCGTCCATTTCAGGCATTTTTATGTCCGAAAAGATTAAGTCGAATGCGCCGGAAGTAGCAATTTCATAACCCTGCTTCCCATTTTCAGCCAGCGTCACTTCATGCTTCTCAAACTCCAAGATATCCTTGAGCGTATTGCGAATGCTTCGCTCGTCATCAATTACTAAAATTTTGGACATAGGATTTTTTTAATATGTTGAATATTTGCTGTGTAAGAAACCGCAGCTTGTCCTGCCTTTCAGGCAGAAGTTTTAGCTTTAGTTAATCCGTTGATCATCGATCAACGGTTATGAAAATTTAGCCTTTCAGGCTCTTTCTAGTTTACTTGTTTGGCTGTCTACTTGTTTATTGGTCTACCTGTCAACTTGTTTTCCTGTCAACTCTTTCACTTGTTTTGCTTTGTGAAAAATCGCAGCTTGTCCTGCCTTTCAGGCAGATGTTTCAGCTTATGTTAATCCGTTGATTATAAATCAACGGTTATGAAAATTTAGCCTTTCAGGCTCTTTCTAGTTTACTTGTTTGGCTGTCTACTTGTTTACTGGTCTACCTGTCAACTTGTTTTCCTGTCAACTCTTTCACTTGTTTTGCTTTGTGAAAAATCGCAGCTTGTCCTGCCTTTCAGGCA
>CAIUKZ010000147.1 GCA_903899865.1 uncultured Bacteroidales bacterium
AAGTCCCACTTGCTTATAGGCATCTCTAAATGGAACACCATCCAATGTGAGTCTGTTCACCTCTTCTACGCTAAATAGATAATCATATTTCGCGTCTGCCAGAATATCAGTATTCACCTCCACCTGTGCCATCATCATGGCGGTCATTTCCAAACAATCACGAATTTCGGCAAAAGCTGGCACAAACACCTCCTTAATTATTTGCAAATCACGAAAATATCCCGAAGGGAGATTATTGGTAATCATCATGATTTGGTGAGGTATGGCTTGCAATTTATTGCATTTAGCACGTGTCAATTCAAACACGTCAGGGTTTTTCTTATGTGGCATGATGCTAGAGCCTGTGGTAAACTGGTCGGGCAGGCGAATAAACCCAAAGTTTTGGGATGTAAACATGCATGCGTCAAAGGCGATTTTGGAAACGGTGGCAGCCACACTGGCCAATGCATTGGCTACGGTACGCTCCATTTTACCACGTCCCATTTGAGCATATACCACATTGTAGTTCATGGTATCAAAGCCGAGCAAATCCGTAGTCATCTGACGGTCAAGCGGAAAAGACGATCCATAGCCAGCAGCCGAGCCGAGCGGATTACGGTTGGTAATCTTCCAGGCAGAGAGTAGTAGTTGCATATCATCCGCCAAACTTTCGGCATAAGCACCAAACCACAGTCCAAAAGAAGAAGGCATGGCCACTTGAAGGTGAGTATATCCAGGTAGAAGTACGTCTTTGTATTTATTGCTTTGAGAAATAAGCACCTCAAAGAGTTCTGTGACAGCATCTACTGTTGCTGCCAATTCTGCACGTGCAAATAACTTTAAGTCGAGAAGCACCTGATCATTACGAGAGCGACCACTATGGATTTTTTTACCCATATCCCCAAGTTTAGAAGTCAACAACATCTCTACTTGAGAATGCACATCCTCTACCCCATCTTGAATTACAAATTCACCACGCTCTGCTACGTGAAATATATTTTTGAGTTCGGCGTGCAACAGGGCTAGCTCATCAGTTTGGAGTAGACCCACAGACTGTAGCATGCGGATATGAGCCATAGACCCAAGCACATCATACTTAGCCAGAAACAAGTCCATCTCTCTATCTCTACCTACAGTAAAAGCTTCAATTTTTGCATCTACTTGAATGCTTTTTTCCCAAAGTTTTGCCATTATTATTCCATTTTAAAATAAACAATCGCCAGTCAGTCAGCTTGATTAATGACGAATGACGCTAGAATCTTACTTACTCAATGCCGCTGCCAACACCTCAGCAATGCCATTGATCCCTTCCTGAAGTTTCTTATCCACCATCATTTTAATCATCATTGGGATTTCGGCTTTCAGCGTCAGTTTCATGCGTGTATCATTTTCGGCAGCTTGTTTGAGTTGAATCCACAAATTGGCTTGAACTGGTGCGTTGTCAGTCACAAATTTGATGGTCTTATAAGGCTCTCGCTCAATAATTCTCAAACCTATTCGTCCAAAGCCTTCGACAGCAAAACTGCAACTATCGGTATCAAACTCCATGTCTTTTGCCTTCTCTTTTAGTGCTGGATTGTCTTTGAACTTAGACAAATTATTCAAATCGCTCAAAACACCAAAAACCACTTCTTCATTGGAAGAAATGGTTTTCACATCACTTTCGTATGTTGTCATTTCAATATTTTAAAATAATTATTCTGGTTTCCACTCCGATGGATTGGTGCGCCACTCTTGTAATGCATCCACATCACTCTGACCGATGTAATTGATGGACAAAGCCTCATTGAGAATGGCATCGTAATTACAAAGCGTGGTCAATTTTACTTTTGCTTGTTTGAATTTTTGCTCAGCCACAGGGAATCCGTACGTAAAGATGGCTAACATTCCCAGTACTTCAGCTCCATCATTGCGAAGTGCGTCCACTGCTTTGAGGCTGCTTCCACCTGTAGAAATAAGATCTTCTATCACCACTACTTTTTGATGAGGTTTCAAAGCACCTTCGATCAAATTTTCGAGGCCATGATCTTTTGGTTTAGGACGCACATACACAAATGGGATGCCCAATGCATCAGCTACCAAAGCTCCGATAGCTATAGCGCCTGTAGCTACACCAGCTATCACTTCCACTTCGGGATACATTTCTTGAACCAAACGTGCCATTTCCAACTTAATGTATGTACGCACTTGAGGATAAGAAAGGGTTTTGCGGTTGTCGCAATATATAGGAGAATTCCACCCAGAAGCCCATATAAAAGGATTCTTAGGTTGTAATTTTACTGCTTTAATTTTTAATAGCTTATCAGCTACTTGTTTCTCTAATGGCTTCATTTATTGATGTTTATGTTTTGTATATTTTTAAAATAACAAGAAATATGAATCATGTCATTCCGTTTGCAAAAATACGCAAACAATTTTACACTTTGTACACATTCGAAGCAATAAAGGTATTATTTCGGACAATTTTCCTTTCAAGAAATACTACAAGCTTAATTAACTGGCGCTAAAAAAGCATCTTCAATGTGCTCTATCTTGTAACTTTGTCCGTATGGCATGACCGCAATGACATCAAAACGTGTTTCGCCTGTCCAATCATATTGATGAATGTATTCATGAGCAGCATTCACTATGTTTTTAATCTTGCGATTGGTAATGGCTTCTTGTGGATGCTCAAAAGTATCGGTCGAACGGGTTTTCACCTCCACTACCACCAGCCAGTCATCTTTTCTAGCCACTATGTCTAGTTCCAACTTGCCACATTTCCAGTTGGTGTGCAATAGTTTATAACCATTTTCGAGCAAGTAGTTTTGTGCCCTTATCTCGCCCTCATTTCCAAGTTCATTATGATCTGCCATCTGATAAAAACCTAAAATGCATTGCTTTTAAATATTTCTCTGCTATTGGATGTCAAAAATACTGATTTTTAGCTTAGTAGTTCATAGGATAATATTATTTTTGCAAGAATTATCAGAACCTATGGCAAAAAAGCAACCAAAACCCGCCACCATGCGCACATCATTGCGCACACACAGACAGATTTTCACGCTCAACGACGAAGAAAATAAGGCACTAAATCGTTTTATCACTAAATACAAAATACAAAACAAATCAAAGTTCATTCGGGAAACGCTGATGATTTCCATCATCAAACGGTTGGAAGAAGATCATCCTACGCTGTTTGATTAATTCACTGAATTCTCTTAACATTCGAATCGATAGTAGAAGCATTAAAAATAAACCTGATGGAATTAATACTTATCATATTTGCATTCGTAGCTGGTGGAGCTATAACTTGGATTGTAGCGACTAACAATCAGAAGAAACTGGCTACACAACTCAATGAGATAGAAAAATCGCTGGTCAGCGCTAAGAATGATGCTGACACACAGAAATCTATCGCTCTTGAAACTCTAAGAATGAAAGCCGAGGAGTTAACTAAAATTCAGCTAGAATTATCCAAAAACGTTCAATGGCTCGGCGAAAAGTCCATTGAGGTAGCCACTTTGAAAACTACCAATGAGAACTTGGCGGAAAAACTAGAGAATCAAAAAACGGAAATAGAAGTCCTACAAAAGCGATTGACAACCGAGTTTGAAAACATTGCCAGCAAATTGCTAAAAGAAAGATCGGATGAATTTTCAGCAACTAACACCAAGAATATTAGCGAGATACTAAATCCTCTCAAAGAACGAATCCTGCAGTTTGAGAAAAAAGTGGATGATACCTATGACAAAGAGCTACGCGACAAAATAAGCCTGCGTGAAGAGGTGCGCAAATTGACCGAGCTCAACACCCGTGTGAGTGAGGAAGCCAACAATCTGACCAAAGCACTGAAAGGTGACTTAAAAAAACAGGGTAACTGGGGCGAAGTGATATTGGAGCGCGTGTTGGAGCGGTCGGGGCTCACTCGTGGTCAAGAATACGAACGCGAAGAAGTCATAGAAGGTGCCGACCACAGCGTGCAACGCCCCGATGTGATCATCCACCTGCCCGACAACAAACACATCATCATCGACTCCAAAGTTTCGCTGGTGGCTTATGAGCGTCTCAACTCTGCCGACACAGAGGACGCCCGAACAATTTTCCTCAAAGAACATATCAATTCACTACGAAGTCACGTTAAGTTATTGAGTGAAAAAAATTACCAAAATGCGCACAACATCAACACCCCTGATTTTGTACTGATGTTTATACCCATTGAAGCATCATTCTCAATAGCTGTGCAGGGTGATGATGAGCTATTTAAATACGCATGGGATAAAAAAATAGTAATAGTAAGCCCCACAACCCTACTTGCCACATTGCGAACCATCAGTTCAATTTGGAAACAGGAATTACAAACTAAGAATGCTCAAGAGATAGCCCGACTGAGTGGATCGATGTATGATAAATTCATAGGATTTTTAGAGGATTTAAATAGAATAAAATTAAACATTGACCGTAGCTCCACTGCTTATGACGACGCTTTAAAAAAGCTTAAAGACGGCAATGGCAACTTGATACGCACCACACAAAAAATCAAAGAATTGGGGGCTAAAACTGGCAACAAACTTATTCCCTCCGAATTTGACATTCAAGATGAAGAATAACATTCACCATCTATTTCTGTGTATGTTGACATTGCTAGTATTTGCTAGCAATGCCAGCGTGATGGCTGCTCAAAAGGATAGCATCACGGTGATGGACGTAGAAGTGCTAGACCCAGACTCTGTGTTGGAAAACCTGAAAAAGCCTCACACCTCATCCCCAGCTGTAGTGAAGCCGAGCGTTCAACTAAAAATCTCTACACCATCCGTTAGCATTCCCCAGTCACTTCCCACTACTGACACGCTAGTAACTACAAAACTGACGGCGGAAAACGAAGAGGGAATGAGTGATTCTGAGAACTTCTATGAAATAGATTCATTGGTATTACAAGGCAACCCGTTTTTCATAGACATGGTCTATTCGGATGACAACACTCAGTTTGATTGGAGCATGCTCAACGATTTCCACACGCTATTTCATGGACAAAAAAATTCAATACTACACAAACGTATTCAGTTTACTACAGCTACTCCTGTGCAGATGGTGGAAAGTCTTAGAAAGACGACAAAGCGTCATCTGGTGAAAACAGCAACACATTTATTTATGTTCAACAAAGATCAGCTACCAAATCCTAATATGGTAGAAGAAATAATACTCACCGGCAAACGGGTTGAGCGAATCACATTTGATGACCCTGACTACATCATTCACCGATCAAAAAACATAAAACTCGAAGGAATAAAAAGTCCTGTTTGGTATCACAAGGCATCGGCATTATCACAATTTTCGGGCACCATGATTTCAGACAACTGGCATCAAGGGGGTAATAGTACGTTGGCATTCTTATCGCTCGTAAATGGAAAATTGATTTATGATGACAAGAAACTGGTGCAATGGGAAAATACAGGCGAGTGGCGAATGGGATTTAACTGGACGGACATCCAAACAGGCAAAGTGAATGATGATGTACTAAAAATCAACAGCAAATTTGGGGTGAAAGTCAAAAATGAGTATTACATCACAGGATCAATGGATCTTTCTACCCAATTTTTCGACATTTTCAAGGACAGCAAAAATACGGATAAGAAAACAGCATTTTTCTCTCCATTTCGCTTCAATATGGCGTTAGGATTGGACTATAAACACAAGAAAATCATTTCCTTACTAGTATCACCTATCTCCTACAAATTTATTTATGTGAACGACCCGAAGGTGAATCCAAATCAATTTGGTATCAAAACAGGTGAGAATGTACTTAGCGAGTTTGGTAGTGCTGTAAGAATCACCAATTCCTATTCTCCAGTCAAGGAGATACAATTGGATTCTCGATTTTCATTGTACACCAACTATAAACAGGTAGAGGTTGACTGGGAGTTGGTGTGCAATCTGATTGTCAACAGGTTCATATCTACCCGCATCATGCTCAACCCACGATTTGACAACACCATCATCACAGAGGCTGGCAAAAAACCTGAACTTCAGTTTAAGGGTTTAATGAGCGTGGGCTTCCTGCATAAGTTCTAAATTCAAACTTAAACTTTAAACAATTCATGCCACGCGTCAAATCGATTGAGGCTAGCTTTTCCATGTTTTTCGAGTTTTTTTCTTATTGTTTCTAGTGGGATGCTGGTGTTTAATTTGGTTTTGGAATAAAACTTATCGGCATAGCAAATCACTTTCTCTTCCATGGTTTGAGGGCGTAAATCTCTTAATGGCAATGGCAGTTTTTTTTTCATTATCTTACTTTTGCTGATGCCAGCACCCGTATGTCGTTCACACACCAGTGCATGTTGTGGCAATCCTTCACTACGCAACAAGTCTGCACCTAAGTATCCATGTTCGATATACATTGAGCTACCTTCACAACATATCTCTGGAGCATCACATTTGAAGATTCCTATGTCATGAAGCATAGCAGCCTCATACACAAACTGTTTATCCAAATTCAGTTCAGGGTGACTATCCACAATCTGAACAGCCAAATCAGAAACAGAAATGGCGTGACTCATGTAGATTCGGTAAAGTTCACTACCTTTGATGTAGTACTTCTCAATGATTCGTATTGGATCAGTCATGATAAAAAAATGAAAAATGAAAAATGAAAAGTGAAAAATGAAAAACGGGTTCTATTGTGTTCTGAAAAGAATACCTGCCTTAAACGATATTGTAGTTAAAATTAAAAACATATTGCGAATAAGAATGTTCTAAGTTGAATTGCTATTTTCAACAGATTACACTCTATAAACTTGAATTCTATGCCTACAAATGACTGCTCTTGGACTGGTGGTGATGCGCTAATGAAAGCCTATCACAACGAAGAATGGGGAAAACCACTGCACGACGACAATGCGCTATTTGAACTGCTAAACCTCGAAGGCTTTCAAGCTGGTCTGAGCTGGAAAATAGTACTTCATAAACGTGAAAATTTCCGCAAAGCCTTCGATGGGTTTGATGCCAACATCATACAGCACTACTCCGAAGATAAAGTGAATGAATTGATGCAGGATGCTTCAATAGTACGTAACCAAGCCAAAATCAGAGCAACGATAGGTAATGCCAAAGCATTTCTAGCCATTCAAAAAGAATTTGGAAGTTTCGACAGCTACATTTGGCGTTTTACTGACCATAAAACCATTATCAATTCCATCCATTCGATGGAAGACTTAGTGTCCAAGACTACAATATCAGACCAAATGAGCAAAGATTTGCTTAAACGTGGATTCAAATTCGTTGGCTCTACCATCTGTTATTCGTTCATGCAGGCATGTGGCATGGTGGACGACCATTTCAACGGTTGCAGTTGCAAAACGACAACTCATTAGATAGCAAACAGATTTTCTTTGAATATCTCACTCACCGTAGGGTGCGGAAAAACCACCTTCTCCAATTGAGAAACAGTCATTTTTTGTTCAATGGCCATACAAGCACCAAAAATAATTTCGCTGCTTGGATTGCCAAGAAGATGCACTCCTATCACTTGATCAGTAGCAGCATTGATTATGACTTTTGATAGTCCATTGACACCCTCATTTTCCGCCACAAATCGACCAGCATAGGTCATTGGCAATTTTGAAACCTTTACACTAAGTCCTTTGGCTATTGCCGAAGCCTCTGTTTCACCTACACATGCCACCTCAGGATTGGTATAAACCACGCCTGGAATGATGTCATAATTCATCGCATCCTCTATGCCGCACAAGTGATTTACCACCACCTCTGCCTCTCTAATAGCAGTATGTGCCAATAATGAGAAGCCAGTCACATCGCCAGCTGCATACACATTGGGGACAGTGGTACGCATCAGATGATCTACTTCAATTCCAGCCCTAGTGACATTGACGCCAATATTTTCAAGTCCAAAACCAGTCACATTGGCTTTCCGTCCTGCACTTATTAGGATTTTTTCGGCTTCTAATGTTGTGGACACTCCATCTGATTCAAAACTTATGCAATTGCCACTAACCCGAGTAACTTTAGAATTGAGCTGAAACACTACACCTTTCTTTTGATAGATTTCTCTGAGCATCCCACTCAATTCCACATCCACTCCACCGAGTATCTCTTGTGTCATTTCAATGACTGTAACTTTTGTGCCTAAACTGTTATAAAAACTTGCAAACTCCATCCCTATAACACCACCACCTATTACGATCAATGACTCAGGTTGCTCTTTTAAAGCTAAAATTTCCTTGTTGGTCATTACCACCTCATTGTCCAAATCCAGTCCTTCGATGGGTGGCACAAAAGCAGAAGAACCTGTACAAACCAAGAGATTTTTAGCCTGATAATCAACATCATTGCATTGCACGTGAATTGATCCAGCTTCCGTGCCCAAAATCATTGCCTCACCCTTGATTACTTCTACCTGATGATGTAGCATTTTGGCAGCAACACCTGCCACCAATTTCTTTACCACTTTATTTTTACGCGCAACAATCTTCCCAAAATCAATCTTAACACCATCAGCATACACACCATATTTGGCTCCAGCCAAAGCATTTTCATACATTTTCGCACTATAAAGCAAGGTCTTAGTGGGAATACATCCTTCGTTGAGACAAACACCACCCAAGCTAGTTTTCTCGAATAAGACAACCGACATTCCTTTCTTCCCAGCACGTTCGGCCGCTACATATCCAGCAGGACCTCCACCTATTATTATTAAATCATACATATCTTTCATTTTTTATCATTGTTGTCCGCTAAATGCGGAATTAAGTTTTTGTATTGCGATAAACAAAGGGTTTTGAAGCCTTATTTTTATGTTTTTTCAAAAGTAAGCCCATTCAAATCGAATAGTGTTCTTTGAGGATT
>CAIUKZ010000148.1 GCA_903899865.1 uncultured Bacteroidales bacterium
TTTAATTCTTCGATAATTTTTTTTAAATTGGATGTTTCAACAGTTGGACTTTCATCTGTGTAAGAATAGCTTTCTTTTATTCTGTTTATTAATCTGTCAATCTGAATCGGTATTTCTGTAACAATAGGTATACCCTCTAAAATCTCATTTTTATTGTGTACCGAACGTTTTCCAAAACTTGCACCTGCTCCAAATAAATAAACTATTTTACTCATACTTAATTTAATTATTTACAATTATTTCATTAAAATTCCCTTTCATTGCTCCCCATTCACTATCTTCACCTTCCCATTTCCAGTCTCTTCAAATTTGTCCATAAAACGAATCTCTTTGGGCAATTCGTATTGTGACAGTGCTGTTTTTAATTGAATTCTAAGACTAGCTGTGTCAAATCGTTCACCCTCTATCATTAGAATTAGCTTTTCTCCAAATGTAGGGTCGGGGGTTGAACAAAAGTAAAACCTACGGTTTATTAAAGATTCAATTTTTTTGCTCAACAGTTCAGGATGAAGCTTGATGCCTCCCGAATTGATGACGTTGTCAAAGCGACCGAGCCATTGAAAGTTGGAAGGAGAGTGTAGCGTTACCACATCGTTGGTAATGAAAGGCGCTGGTTGTAGGTGTGGTGCATGGATGATGAGGCAATCTCTTTCATCAGTAGTAAAGTGTACACCATCTAAAGCATTGTAGCTGTCTGTTTGGTTGCTACCATTGAGCTGTTGCAACGCAATGTGCGAAACAGTTTCTGTCATTCCATACGTTGAGTAACAGGCAGTTTGCAGGGATTGTAGGCTGTTTTGCAATGTACTAGTTACAGCACTACCACCAATAATCAGCGTGTTGAGTCGGTTTAGACGCTCCATGCCATCATCAAGCTGTAGAAGCGCTTCTACTTGCATGGGCACCATGGCACAAAAATCGTACTGCTTGTCAATCATTGGTGCAGATGCTGGTGGGTGGACGTACAAGTCGTAATTTCCTATCAAAGCTCTTACCACCATCATTTTACCAGCAATATAACCCGCCGACAAGCAGAGTAGGGCGGTGCTGTTCTCGTTTAGTCCAAAGTACTTGTTGGTCATTCGGGCTGAGGCGCTCAGCATTTCTTTGGGAAGAAAAATGGTCTTGGGAGTACCTGTTGAACCAGAGGTTTGAACAGCGATACATTCACTGTCATCCATCCAATTTTCCAAAAACGAGTAGAGTGCATGTTCCCAGTCGGCCACCTTTACCAAATCTTGAGAACGAACAGCGCTGGTTAATTCACTGAATTCAATGCGTTGATTATGAATGATTAGTGCCAAGGTAATTTATGTGTTTTATTGGATCAATAACGTTTTAGGGTGGTTTTTTTCCACAATAGAACACATCGTTAAATGCCAATTTTGAATTTTATTTGTATGTTGATTTTTTTTCGAGCACATAGAAATAAAACTGCGTTTTATTTTCTTGTGAATCAAATAATTTACCGAAAGGTAAAACTATGTGTCCTTTTTTTTTCTAAATTGAAAAACATGATGTGTTCCATGTGGTTAAAATATATTCTTTTGTGGTTTACCCACCTATTTCGTTATAGCGCGATTTTATTTAAAGGTTGAAGTTCTGGCTGCTCGAAACACAAAAAACCATCCAAGTATGAAACACACACCACCGAATGGAGTAATGGCTCCAAGTAAGCGCACTGGATTTCCTCCTATACTGGAGAGCGATAAAGCGTATAACGAACCGCTAAAAAGCAAGATGCCCGCATAAAACAATCTGCTTGCAAGTATAAGTTTTTTGTTTTCGGACAATTGGTAAAGTATAGCCACGGCCATCAATGCCAAAGCATGATAAAACTGATAACGTACACCTGTTTCGAATACGGCAAGCATATCTGCTGTAAGCAATGGCTTCAAAGCATGTGCGCCAAATGCACCAAAAATGATACTCAGCATACCCAATAGGGCAGCTATGGATAAGGTGTTTTTCATAAGAAAATGGCCTCCCCAAGCCCCTCCGAAGGAGGGGGTATGAAGTTAGTTTAGTTTAGTTTAGTTTAGTTATTACTTGTATCTCATTAATACCCTATCCTTTTTCTTTCTAATAAGATATTGGTATAATCTCGTCCTAGTTTATTACCATAGTCTTCATAAGACCTTCTAGCCCAGATAAGTGCTTCTTCAGTATTTCCCAGTACTTCATTGGTTACAGCTAAGTTCAGACATGCTCTACCTGCATTGATGCGATTAGGACTGTTGGCCAGTTTTTCCCAAATAAGGGCTGCATCTTTCCAGTTGGCTGTTTCGGCACGACGAAATGCTCGTTTAAATTCCCAAGCCTCAGCACCAACACCTCTTTTATACATCCGCCTTGTAACTGTGTAATAATCGGGGAGCAGACGACTGATATATTCTCGTCCTGATGAAAATGCAGCATTAGGAAGTGCATCTGGAGGTAGTACAAAAGCACCTATTCCATTTGTCTCAAAGCTGGCATGTCTGTTGCATTGATATTGGTCAACTATGGATTTGTTTTTTGGGTAATACAGTCTCCAGTAGCTTATCACATTCATATTCACATGATTTGGCAATGGATTGTTGGGTCGTTGGGTAATCAAATTGCCTATTACATTGACAGCAGTATTTGCCAAAGCATCAGTGTTGGAATCAAAAGACTCAAGGCAAAGTAAAGCTTGCGCTCCCGTTGAGTCACAAAGGGTTTGAACTGATTGCCAGCTGAGTGGAGTGGGTATTTCACGTGTGCCTGTTCCAAAAACTTTCATATTGCCAGGTATCACTATTTGAGGTGCTCTACGACCCCTTACTTCCTCAAAAACACCTTTTAAGCATTCCTCAGAAGCATGTTTGTCAGAGCCACCCACCTCTCCGGTATAAATTGCTTCCAACACGTTTTTAAGTTTGGCTTTGCTGTTTGGAGCAGCTAAGGAGCGGTTGACCATCGCTATGGTGCGTACGTCATTAGGAATGATTACTTTAGGGTTCAGTGGATAGTTCAGACTCACTGAACCGTATCGGCTACAACTGGATAGAATGATAGTAGCTGTAATAATTAGGAATAAAGGATGTTTCATAGTCGATTCATATTAAATTGATACAGATGTTTGATTGAGAGTGATTGGTTTTTAGCAAATATAATGCCAATTCTTTGATTTATAAGTGTATTCCCCACGGTCTATTCACATCATACGTGAGTTTATCGCCAATCAAAGTCAGCGGCGACTCAAAATTGTTGGTGTAAAGTAGCCCAGTACCCAGTCCTTGAGGCAGCGAGCTGTGGTGTGTGGCACACCATTGTGCAATGGCATTGAGCCCAATGTTGGATTCCAATGCTGATGTTGCCCACCAGCCAATGTGTAGCGATTCTGCCAATTGTATCCACTCATCACTTCCACTAAAGCCTCCGTGAAGACTCGGTTTTAGAATGATGTATTGAGGTCGGATGGTTGACAAAAGTTCTTTCTTGGCATTTAAGTCATTCACTCCAATAAGTTCCTCGTCCAACGCTATGGGCAGGGGAGTTTCGCTACACAGTTTTCGCATGGATTCCCATTGTCCAGCACGTATGGGCTGTTCGATGGAGTGAAGGTCTAAGTCCGAAAGTCTGTGCAGTTTTTCCAAGGCTTCTTCTACTGCGAAAGCTCCATTGGCATCTACACGAAGCTCTATGTCGCTGGCATTAAATTCTTTACGAATTGATTTTAAAAGTTCAAGTTCAGCCTCAAAGTCTATAGCTCCAATTTTCAATTTAATGCAGCTAAAACCTTGCTCTATCTTTTCTCTGATTTGGAGTTTCATCTCGTCCTTGGTACCCATCCATATCAGTCCGTTAATCGGAATGGATGATTTGCCATTTGAAAAATCGCTAGGGAAAATGATTCTCTTACCACCATTTTTCAAATCAGCCAACGCAGTCTCCATGCCAAACAAAATGGATGGATAATCTTTTAAGCGAGTAAAAAGTTCATCCACAGGAGGTAGGTTAGGAGTAAGGCTCTGTAATACAGCCTTGTATTCAGGACGATCATCACAACTCAACCCTCTGAACAAAGCACATTCGCCAATGCCTACTATCTGGGGACGAGCATCATCCCTCACTTTCACCACCCACGTATCTTTGGTTGTAAGTACACCCCGCGAAGTGCCGCTTGGACGCTTCAATTGCAGTTGATAGGGTAGGAAGGAGGTTTTTAGCATGCGCTTTAGAGTGAGTTGTTTCAAAATAATTTTTGTCAGGAACTTAGAACAATCTTCGCGAATGATCTTGAAAACATGTAATGACTCCAGGGTAAAAGATGGTTGTCAAATTTCCGAGAAATCGTTTCGGAAATTTAAGGTAAGTACAATATCCGAGAGTCATTAGTTTGCGAAACAGCCTGTTTCGCAATTACAACATCCTAATTTCCGATTTCCGCAAAATACTATTGTCTATCTGCAAATAGGTTGTATATCTTTATTTTATCAAAAGTGAATAAATGTTCTCCTAAGACTTCTACATTATCAACCCACCATATCTTGTCATTTTTCTTATTTTTGTAAAATTCGTATCCCATTAATTTTGTCTTAATCAATTTTCTTTTTCCTTTAGCTTACTGCTTTTTCTTATAATCTCCCCCAATTACCGAAGCTCTTAGACCAGTGTTATTCAAAGAATCTATCTTTTCACGATTCACAGAACCGGACTAGTGAGAGAATATTTTTATATTTGCCTATATGATATTTTTGAGACATCTACCATTCTATCTACATCAGTATACCCATGTTTTTTGAGAAACATTTCAAACCCTTTTTTTGCCATGCGTTTATCTAAACAAGGTCCAATTACAATCTTCTTAATAATTTTTTTATCGAAATATAGTTCTGTAAAAGGAATCAATAAATTTCCATTGTTCCTTATTTTAAAATTAGATTGTTCAGTTACACAAAACCTAAATTCCTTTTCTTCGGAATAATATTGTTCTTTTATTTTAAAAAATGCTTCAATTGTCTCTTTAATAATATCTAAATCTACTAGACTTACATTAATACGTTCCGATTCGACATAAAAACTAGTATAATATTTTTTCCAAAAAATTGTTAGTTCATCCCAGTGTTCTATTTTTAAGTAGTCACATTGTAATAAAAATGCAGGATTCATTTTTGATTTTGTCATACAGTATTTTAATAACATATTTTTATCAAGACCAATACAAATACCCGAGCCATTTTTTGCATAACTTCTCCACATTGATAAAGAATCACCGTCGTTAGAAAATGAAATGAGATATGGATTACCAGATATTTCTGATATTTCATTTAATATACTTTTTCCGTTTTCAGGGAAAATATATTCGAATATACTGTTCTCTTGGAGAATATTATTTTTCTTTTCATAATCTTTTAATGACTCTTTAAATAATTTGGATGCAAAAAAATATTCTTGAGGGTCGTTCAGAAAATCAGCATGTGTAGCTCTCATACAGATTTCGTTATGTTCAAAATCTTGCATTATAAGTTGCAAAGTTTCAATCGAAGTATAATGATATAAAAGGTCTGCCATCTTTTCTTACTGAATGATTTTTTTACTCTATTTCTATTTTATCTATCTCCTTCATCACCCTATCCGTCTCACTCAGTGCCACAATTATTTTCTGATAATGCAGAATGTCTTCGAACTCTAAGGTGCGACCTTTACGGTCTTTTAGCCATTTTTGCGCGGGCTGATAGCCACCTATGTAAAACTCCCATGCCGAAAGAGGTACATCAGCAAAGTACTGCGTTTCGTTTATATAAACAGCTCCCAAATAATCTGGATATTCAATACTTCCATCTTCGTCAGGCAAGCTAGGCTCATATACATACATTTCAAAGCGTGGCTTTTCTACCACATTATTACCACTTATTGGATATTGTGTAATATACTTATCCACCACAGGTGATTCGAGTAAATGTATTTGTCGGAGTTCAGCCCCGAACTCAATTAACTGCTGAAAGGTTTCTCTGTCTTTAGGATAGGGTACACGTGGGAAATCTATCTTTAGAAACTTCTTGTATTTCTCTCTATAAGTGGGCGAGTGCAACACGGCATAGATATAATCCAGTATGTCCAACGGATACAATGCACCAGAATATCCTTCACCTACTTCACAGATAATATTATCGTCTTCGATGAAAACATAGTTGAGTTTATTAGCTATCTCTTCAACGATTTTAATATTCAAATTCGGAACTCGTTCGGGTTGTTCATCTGTGCTTAGTTGTGATGACTTTTCGGGATAGAGATATAATGGAGCTATACTTTCTCCTCCCTTGTTGTCTGAACGTATATATCCATAGCGACGCGTTTTTCTTTTAAGTAATCATATCTACCATAGTGAAGGGGTTGAATATTTGCCAGGTTCTTTTGAAAAACAGAGATTAGATTTACCAGTATAAAA
>CAIUKZ010000149.1 GCA_903899865.1 uncultured Bacteroidales bacterium
CAATATCACCACCACTGACATGGAAGACATCACCGAAGATGTGTTGACCCACGAAGGTGACACCTACATAGTGATGATGTATGATGTCAACAAAGCATCTGAAGAAGGAGCCAAGAAAGCAGAACTTATTTATCAAAAAGCACTTGCTGTCAATGCTTACTTTTATGCCCTTACAGCATCATCAGATGAAGACATACAGGCTTTTAGACAAAAAACAGGTATCACATTTCCATTCTACAAAACCGACCCAATAGCCCAAAAAACAGCTTTGAGAGCCAATCCAGGCATCATGTTATTGAAAAAAGGAACTGTGGTTGGAAAGTGGAATTGGAGGGATTATTCATTGAATTAAGTAAAAAAACTATTATACACCAACTGAAAAGTTTATGAGTAGTAAAAAAAATCTTGTTTTGATTGTCATTCTATGTATTGGAATTTCTGCAATGGCACAATCACCAGAAACGAACCAAAACACAGAGGTACATTCGTTTTCTTATCCAGTATTCGGCAAATCACTCAACCACCAACTCCGACTAGGAATAGGTGCAAAACTGTTTGAACCTGCAAGGTTTATGATATTCGAACAGGAACCTGTTGTGATTGATACGGACAATTCAGAATTAGGTATCAAAACAAATTATAACTTCCACGAAGGTGCTAGAAACACAACAGGCGCACTTTTTGGAGAATATATCGTTTCTTTAAATAAAACATTTGAATTGGGTGCCACCTTTACTTACTTCAGTTATTATAGCAACTATTACAGCAACTACAGCAGCAATCAAAACAACTACAACGCCCAAGTCGGCGAAAATGAGGAACACCATTTTTCTATTTACCCTACATTGAGGCTCAACTACGTCAACCAACGGAATTTCAGAATATACTCTGCTTTGGCATTGGGACCAAGGTTTGTTTTCGAACATGACAACTCTCCAATCAATAAGTCATCATCTAGCAGTGTACGTGTGGCAGGTCAGATGACTTTGCTTGGCTTTTCGATAGGAGTTAAAAACTTTTGGTTTGTTGACTTATGTACGTTAGGCACACAAGGATTTATCACAACTGGGATAGGCCTGAGCCTATAAGCAATTGTTTAACACACTTTGGCCATGATCTTATTCGACCAAACGAATTGACAAATTCCGATTCAAAGTCCATTGTTTAGGTTGTTAAATCTGGACTTTAGCAATGCTATATGCATTTAGCAGCAGATCAAAATTATAAAACACACATGACAAATTCTAAATCATAAACAGATGAAACACAATAAATTAGTCTTAATTGCTTTATTGTCAGCACTTACTATGCTAACTTCATGCGAAATAGAGAGTCCTAAAACTACTACTTATGTTCCTGAGTTAGAATTATTCAATCATTGCGAATCGAATACGTTTAGAACGCTAGAGATAATGGACAATGCCATTGGACTTAGCCTTTATTTGTCGGCTCCAGACTCAATGAAAAATATAACTCAATTGAGACTTCTCAAGGACATGGCTGTAATTGTAAAGAAAAAAAACAATTACTATCTGGTTTCCTGCTACAAAAATTCTTTGAGTATCGACACCTTATTTTCAGTACGAATAGATAGTAGTTCTATTTTCACCAAAGGTGCCAAATGGAAAATTAGAAAATACAACAATGACTATACGCGGACAGCGCAAAATGACACAATTACCATCACATGTTTGGACTCAACCAAGTGGAGCTTCAAAACTAGCCAAACTAAGCTTTCTAGATATCTTTGTTCGGGTGAGCTAATTATCAGTTCATCGTCAAAAAAACCACTTTATTTCTCTAAAGTCAGTGTAACAGGTAGCAATCTGTTAACTGAAGTGGACACTTTCCGAAACTACAGCTACAAGGTGGCATACGAAATCCAATCAGCTCTGGTTAAGGATTCATTGAAATGGAAATTCAAAGATGGAGGCTTCCTTAGTCATTGGGAAGATCTAATTAAGAAAAAAGACTTGAGCATAGAAGCAACTTACTCAGTACCTTACAAAAAAATTAAAAATGGGGCTAATGAAATCGAAGTGCAGAATTTTGACAACCAAATTAGATATTTCACTCCATCAAACAACTAAAAGACAAATAGAGATGGTCATTTCAACCATTGTAACATCAAACTACAGAAACAAAAAATAATTTATAAACCCAAATAAAAATAACAAAAAAATGAGAAAGAACATTGTTGCAGGAAACTGGAAAATGAACAAAACCCTTCAAGAGGGATTGGCTTTGGCTACAGAATTAAA
>CAIUKZ010000150.1 GCA_903899865.1 uncultured Bacteroidales bacterium
GACACAAAAGATTATCGATAATAGTTTTAGGTAAATTTTTGCAAAAGTAATTCATTTTTATAGAATTACCACACACAATGAACAATTTAACCCTGTTACTCGCATTTTTATTCCCCTTTTTTTCCTATTGTCAAGTGGTGGATAATTTCACAGACGGTGATTTTTCCAATCAACCCAATTGGACAGGTACTACGTCTAACTTCATGGTAAATAGTGCTTTACAGTTGCAATCCAAAGCACCTACCACTTCTGTTTCCTATTTGACCACGCCATCGCAAGCTTTTGAAAACGCAACATGGGAATGCGCTATAAAGATAGCTTATACAAGCTCCTCATCCAATTATTCTTCAATCTATTTGGCATCAGACAGTTCCAACATATCCTCAGCATGCAATGCCTATTATGTGCAGGTCGGCGGTACTAACGATGAGGTCTCACTATTTCTACAGCAAGGAACCAAAAAAACTAAGATAATTGATGGTGCTGATAAGCGGACCGATGGCAGTACGGTAGATATTCGGATAAAAGTGACTCGTGACTCACTCGGTAATTTTTCGTTGTACAGCAAACTTCCCACTGAAATGGACTACATATTGGAAGGTCAGGTCATTAATTTGGATGTGTTGGGCAGTCGTTACTTCGGGTTGCTTTATTCTAATACTTCCACCACTGGTTCGGCTTATTTTTTTGATGATGTCAAAGTTTCAGGAAGTAAACTGGTCGATAAAGTAGCTCCAACATGCACTTCAATAGCTATAAGTGCTCCGAATCAATTGACATTGGTTTTTTCCGAAACAATCGATATTAGCGGAGCTACGTTTATGATGAACAATCAGCTGGTGAATAATTCTCAACAAAGCATTACAGCAGACTTGAAATCGGTACGATTAAACTTTGCAGACGATTTTCGCAAAGGAAATTTGTATCAACTAACACTTAGTGGGGTTAAAGACTTGAGCGGTAATGTAATGGAAACGCTACACAAGGATATTGGCATTAGTGAACCACCCAGTGTCGGAGATTTGGTTTTGAACGAAATCATGTTTGAAAATCCAGAAAATTCGGTTGAATACGTTGAGCTATACAACCATTCGGACAAACTACTGGATGTGTCCAAGCTCGTTTTCACTACTCGAAAATCCGATCATACGCTTAATAAAGGTACTACCATTCCTCAGCCAACATGGATGTCACCTCATAGTTATTTGGCACTGTGTGAAAACGAAGACTCATTACGAAACTATTTTTCAAGCCACACAGCAAGTAAAATTATTCAGGTCAGTTGGAGTACGCTAAACAATGATAGTGCGTCCCTGGTTATTCTCAATGCTGGGCGCGATACCATTTTTGATGAGGTGAAATATAGTTCGAAGTGGCATCATGTGATGGTACAAAATCCTAAAGGAGTTTCATTGGAAAAGATAAATCCAGACCTGCCCTCTCAAGATTCTAAGTCGTGGCATTCGGCAGCTTCAGAAGTAAATTATGGCACACCAGGTCTTCAAAATTCACAATATCGTAGTCTAGATGCAGCCGAACAGTCCAAAATGGTATGGGTGGACCCCGAAATGTTTACTCCAGACAATGATGGAGTAGATGATATTTGTTTTATTCGCTACAAAACAGAGTTAAGTGGATATGTAGCCAATGTGATGATTATTAATTCAATAGGGAATAAAGTTGTACAGTTGGCTTCCAATTTATTGCTTTCCAGTCAAGGATTTCTAACATGGGATGGTAAGACTTCTGAGGGAAAGAATGCAAGCGTAGGAATATATGTACTTTATATAGAGATGTTTAATCCTCAGAGTGGTGAAAAAAAGCAGTATAAGTTGCCGATTGTAGTTTCTACAAGATAATTTTGAAATATTAACATGCTATTATCCAACAAATCAGCTATCTTTGCACCGTTTTTTTGCTGAGAAGAAAGCAGTTTTCGTCCTTTTATCAAGTATTGAAGTACATCAAGTTGGATTTTTTTTAACATTGAAAGATTATAAATCAACAACATAAATTAAAAAATGGAAAAAGTTAGTTACGCATTGGGTTTGAGTTTAGGAAATAATTTATTGGGTAGTGGAATTACATCGCTAGATTATTTGAAAATAGCAAAAGGTATAGAAGATGTGATGGAAAGCAAAAGCACTGACATGAGCATGCAAGAAGCACAAGCCACTATCACAGCGTTTTTCGAAGGCATTCAAGCTAAAATGTCCGAAAAAACAATCGAAGCAGGCAAAGCATTTTTAGAACAAAATGCAAAAAGAAGCGAAGTTATTACACTGGAAAGTGGATTGCAATATGAAATTTTGGTGTCGGGCAACGGAGCAGTGCCAAAGGCAACAGACACTGTGGAAGTTCATTACCATGGATCGTTGATAGATGGAAATGTATTTGACAGTTCAGTACAAAGAGGTGAGCCAGCTACATTTGGCGTGACACAAGTTATTCCAGGTTGGGTAGAGGCGCTACAACTTATGCCTGTGGGTTCAAAATGGAGATTGGTTATCCCATCCGAACTGGCTTATGGTTCACAAGGTGCAGGTCAAGCCATTGCACCGTTTTCAACCTTAGTTTTTGAAGTAGAATTGTTATCAATCGTATAAAACTTAAAATACACAAATAATGAAAAAAGCAATTATTTTACTTAGCATTGGTGCTGTATTGAGTACAACAGCCTCTGCAGCAGATGCTAAAACCAAAAAAGATTCTAAAAAGGATTCTAAAACTCCGGTAGTAGTTAATCCAATGACCAATAAGTTAGACTCTATGAGTTATGCATTGGGACTTAATGTGGGTGCCGATTTTGCACAAAGCATCAAGAAAATTCCAGGAGGAAAATCGAATTTGGATCTCGTTGTCAAAGGATTCGTAACAGCCATGAAAGGCGATTCGGCATTGATGAGTAAAGAGCTAGCTACAACTACGCTGCGTACTTACATCATGGAAGAGCAACAAAAAGAAACTGATGCCAAAAAGATTGTTGGCGAAAAATTCTTAGCTGAAAACAAATCCAAAGAAGGAGTAAACACCACAGAAAGTGGACTTCAATATCAAGTAATTGTTCCAGCTGCAGGTCCAAAACCAGCTGCAACTGACTCGGTAAAAGTACACTATACTGGAACATTGATAGATGGAACTAAATTTGACAGTTCGGTAGATCGTGGTCAACCGATTACTTTCCCATTGAATCAAGTTATTCCAGGATGGACTGAAGGAGTACAATTGATGTCAGTAGGAGCGAAGTATAAATTCTTTATCCCTTACAACTTAGGTTACGGCGCACAAGGAGCTGGTGAAACAATTCCACCTTATTCAACGTTGATTTTTGACGTAGAGTTGCTTTCATTCTCTCCAGCTAAACCAGTAGTGGCTCCAGCACCTGTGGTAGAACCTGTAAAAGAAGAAGCACCAGCAGCAAAAACTAAAAAGTCTGCCAAAGCAAAAAAATAATTAAACCTCATCGAATAATTAAATAATCAGTTAGAAATGAAAAAAATAAGTATTTTATCATTAGTGACAATTGGAGCCATCCTCGTGTTGGTATCATGTAGCAGTAATAAACCAAAAACTGTAGAATTAAAAACACTAAACGATAGTTTGAATTATACACTAGGATTGGTGAATGGTGATCAAATTAAGAGTTACTATTTGAAAAATGACTCTTCAGACAAAGCCATTGATGCCATTGTAAAGTCATTGGATCAGGCGTACAATGCCCCTGAAAGCAAAGATGAAATTTATAAACTTGGTTTGCAAGTGGGAAGTACATTTAAACAGTTGAAAGTCAAAGGTCTAATGGGAGACTCTTCACTGGTATTTGACGAAAAAATTGTTAAGCAAGGGATGATCAATGCATTGAATGGTTTTGACAAAGGAATGACGCAAGCTGAGGCACAGCAATATCTTCAAACTACGATGATGAAACTGCAACAAGCTAAAATGATGCAACGTCCACAAATCTCAGCACCTGAAGTGTCGGCTCCACAGCAAGCACCTCAATCAACTGATAGTTCCGCTAAAAACTAATCCATTAAAAATAAATGTTTAGAAAAATGAAAAATTTAATGATATACACTGCAGTGGTATTAATGGCTGCAGTTGGTTTTACAGCTTGTAATAGCAATAAAACAAATTTACCCGAGTTGAAGACTCAATTAGATAGTTTGAATTATGCCTATGGAATCGTTAATGGTGCTGGCATTAAGCAGTATTATATGAAAGGTGATTCTACAGACAAGGCTATCAAATCACTTTTGGCCGGTTATAAAGAAGGTTCAAAAGGTGAAGTGACTAAAGAAACAGCCGAATTGGCAGATTTAGGTTCCAAAATTGGTGGCTCATTGAAAGAGCAATCAAAAACAGGATTGTTGGGTGACTCATCACTTAAAGTGGATATTAAACTCATCAAACAAGGTTTGATTAACGGATTGAAGGGTTATAAAGAACAAATGGATGCAGCAAAAGCTGGCGAATTTCTTCAAAAAACCATCCCTGCGATACAAGCAAAAAAAATGGAATCGCAATATGGACCTAACAAAAAAGCTGGTGAGTTGTTTCTCCAAGAAAATGCTAAAAAGCCAGGAATCGTTACTACTGCTAGTGGACTACAATATGAAGTGATTACAAAAGGAAACGGTGCATTGCCAACTGATGTAAACAGTGTAAAAGTTCATTATCATGGAACATTGATAGATGGTACTGTGTTTGATAGTTCTATTGATCGTAAAGAGCCTGTGGTATTCCCTGTTAATCAAGTTATTCCAGGTTGGACTGAGGCTTTGAAGCTAATGCCAGTGGGGTCAAAATATAAATTGTATGTGCCACAAGGACTTGCTTATGGAAGTGCTGATAGAGGTGCTATCAAACCATTCTCAACATTGATTTTTGAAGTAGAGCTTATCTCTATCGAAAAGTAGTCAACCGTATTTCATTTGAAAAGAGCCGAAACAGGAGATTCCAGTTTCGGCTCTTTTTTATTGTTTTTAGCCATATTTCTATCTAAATGTCATAGAATGCTTAAATAATGAGCTAGAAACTTTTAATTGTCAGTATAATTTTCTATTTTTGCTAACTAAATGAAAATTATTGAATGTCTAATATTATGGAAAAAATTGATCAATTAGATCGAAAGATTTTACAAATCATCACTCAGAATGCACGTATGCCATTTAAAGATGTGGCTGATGAATGTGGTGTGTCGCGCGCTGCAATACACCAACGAGTACAGCGACTTATGGATCTGAATGTTATCACAGGGTCGGGTTACACAGTAAACCCCAAAATGCTGGGCTATCAGATGTGCGTCTATATCGGGATAACACTTGAGCGAGGATCGATGTACAAAGAAGTTGTCAAGGAGTTGGAGACGATTCCCGAAGTCGTAGAATCACAATATACACTCGGAGCCTATACGTTACTTATCAAGGTATATGCCAAGAATGATGAGCATTTGATGGAATTGCTCAATGGAAAAATTCAGGAGATAAATGGAGTGGCTACCACAGAAACCCTCACTTCCTTGGATCAACGAATCAAACGTACCATCCCAATCGAATAAAAGCCACATTGTTCCGCATTATTGGAACTTGAAAATCACAGCATATGGAAACAGTTGTCAGTGGAATACGCCCAACGGGCAATCTTCACTTAGGAAATTACTTTGGCGCATTGCGCAATTTTATCAGCATGCAGAACGAACATAATTGTTACTTCTTCATAGCAGACTATCATTCACTAACCACACACCCCACTCCCGGCGATTTGAACGGCAATGTACGTCAAATACTTGTAGAATACCTAGCTGCTGGTTTGGATCCCGACAAAGCAACACTCTATGTCCAAAGCGATGTGCCTGAAGTGGCAGAATTGTATTTGTTCCTCAATATGAATGCTTATATCGGTGAGTTGGAACGATGCACATCATTCAAAGACAAAATTCGTCAACAGCCCCAAAATGTAAACGCAGGTTTACTTACCTATCCTACACTGATGGCTGCCGATATCTTGATTCACCGTGCCAATAAAGTACCGGTAGGAAAAGATCAAGAGCAGCACTTGGAGATGACTCGCACTTTCGGCAACCGTTTCAACCGAATGTATAATGTTGATTTTTTCCCAGAGCCACAGGCGTTTAATTTTGGAAATGAATTAGTCAAGATTCCAGGGCTTAACGGTAGCGGTAAAATGGGAAAATCGGAAGGAGAAGGCAATGCCGTTTACTTTGCAGATGAACCAGAGGTGATTCGCAAAAAAGTAATGAAAGCTGTAACAGACAGTGGTCCCACCGAACCCAATCAACCCAAACCAGAAGCGATTCAAAACATTTTTCAGCTGATGAAAGTGGTTTCTACGCCCAATACGCTAACATTTTTTGAGGAACAGTACAATACTTGCCAAATTCGCTACGGCGATATGAAGAAGCAACTTGCTCAAGATATGATTGCATTTACAGAGCCGTTTCGTGAGCAAATAAAAGCCCTTTTGAGCGACGAAGTGTATATTTCTAGGGTTCGCAAAGCTGGGCAGGAAAAAGCGCATGAGAGCGCCTCTAAAACCCTTAGAGAGGTGAGAGAGATTATAGGATTCAGAAAGTTTTAATTCCCGTCAGACAAGCGAAGAACTTTTTGACTCACGCGCTGTTTTAATTTTTTAGTTTACAGTAAGAATACTTTGTTCATAAATTTTTGAAGTGAAATTATGATAGAACACAAATACCAATTTAGAGTTGCTTATCCCGATACCGATAAAATGGGCACTGTGCATCATTCTGTTTATCCAAAGTATTACGAAATAGCAAGGTGGGAACTGTTTAGAAGCATTGGAGTTGCTTACAGCCAAGTGGAAGAGCAAGGGTTTATGATACCTGTTTTAAGCATGAATTTCAAGTTTATCAAAACCACCCGTTATGATGAATTACTCACAGTGGTAACAACACTGAAGTCGATAAAAGGAGTAAGGTTGTGGTTCACTTACCAACTTTACAACGAGCAAAGTGAATTAATCAATGAGGGCGAAACCGAATTAGCATTTGTCAATGCAGCTACATGGAAGCCCTGCCCAGCACCCGAATTTGTACTATCAGCCATACAGCACCACACTCGGAAACAATGGCTCACTGTGGCAAATTAATAGCCACAGTTCTTTACCTCACCAGCGTCACATAGCCCGATTTGTATTCTATTTCGGAGTCAGATTTGTATTTTGCCACGAAGAAATAGGTGTCATTTTCCATGGGTTTGTCATTAAACGTGCCATTCCATCCACTTTCACCTTCGTACACTATGATGCCATTGCGAGTGAAAACTTGTAGGTAGAAGTTTTCGAGGAATGTATCATTCACTCCGTCACCATTGGGGGTGAAGGTATTAATGTCCAGCGTTTGGTCTATCTTGAACTTTGTTTCATGAGCTTCGCATCCATTGTCATCGGTCACTCTGACGGTGTAAGTTCCTGGTGCCAGATCTGTGATTGTAGCTGTAGAATCGAGATTGGTTTTATGATCAGCAGTCCACTCAAAATGGTACGGTGGTGTACCACCAGTTGCAGTGACTGATATCTGTCCATGTTGTTGCTTGTTTTTGTTTATCTGCTTGATGGTGGCGGTGATTCTTATCTCATCAGGAGTCCTCACGGTATAAGGACCACCAGTGACACTGATCAGAAGCGAATCGGTGGCGGTGATGTAATAATCACCAGCAGCCAGTCCCGATATCGAATCCAAGTAATAGGATGCATTAGGAGCTGCAAAATAATTGCTTTTTACTCTTTGCTGTTTCGCCACTTTTTTCATCAAGTAACCATCAGGTCCAGTCCAGGTGATACTGTAAGGTTTGCGATTGATGGTGTAAGGCACACCTCCATCCACTTTTACAATTATCTTTCCCACTTTGTCCTGTGGACATGGATTATGCACAATGGTATCCAGCGTCACAAACAGCGGAATGGAATTGACTTTCACTTTGGCTTTAGGAGATGTGCCCTTACAGCCCTGAGGTAGGATAGTGACAACACAGAAATAGTAGCTGATGCCTAGTTTGTTAGTCAGTGGCGTATAAGTGGAGGCGGTGGCACCATCGATCTTGCTCCCCACCTGATCGTTTTCTTTGTCAGTGCCATACCATTGATAGGTAAGTTGTTCGGATGATGGCCAATAGGCAGTAAATTCCTTTGCTGGTTGTCTATATTCTAGCTCTTGATAGGCAATGTCCGATGTGCCGAGTAGCATGGTGGGTTTAGGGTCTTGATAGACCATTGCATCTATTTGAGTTCGGTTCACGCTTTCGCATCCGTTGATGGTTTGAGAGGCGTAGTAGGTGCTTTTCCCTAAAATCAAATGTAAACTAGAGTCGATAGGTGTTCC
>CAIUKZ010000151.1 GCA_903899865.1 uncultured Bacteroidales bacterium
AACATCAGCACTACCACTCAATTCCGTGTAGTAGTAGGAAGTGGTGTGTGTACTCCAGTAAACAGTACGGTTGCCACCATCACTGTTGACCCCGCTCCAGTGGGTGGTACGCTCAATAGTTCTGCCACCGTGTGTGCAGGTGCTAACACCACAGGTCTTAAGCTAATTGGTCATAGTGGCAGCATCAGCAAATGGCAATATTCTACTAATGGTGGGGTTACTTGGAACGATACTTTGGTTGTTTCCGATACGATAACCATCAACAACATCAGCACTACCACCCAATACAGAGTCGTAGTTGGCAGTGGTGTGTGTATTCCAGTGAACAGTACGGTTGCCACTATAGCCGTTGCACCAAATCCTACCACCATCATTTCCGCAGGTAATCTAACCCCAATTTGTTTTGCTACTGGCGAAGTGTATAGCGTTGTGGCTACCCCTGGGTCAACCTACAAATGGACATTACCTGTGGGAGCGGTAATAGCATCGGCATCGTCAGATAGCAGTAGGATTACGGTTGATTTTTTGGATAATAGTGGGAAAATTACAGTTGTTGAGACCTCGGTAAGTGGATGTGTTGGAGCAGCAGTGACTTGGGATATCTCTTTGTTGAATTGTACATTAAAAGCAAATTTTGACTTTGATAAAAGTTCCTATTGTTTGAATGAAGATGTCACCTTTACCAATAAATCTAAAAACACAACTCTTAATACCACTTATTTATGGGAATTTGGCATTGATGCATCTCCTGCAACTGCTAATACTGCAATTCCACCTACTGTTAAATATAGTAGTGTTGGTACCAAAAATGTCAAACTAACCATTACAGATGGCATTAGCAGCATCAAAGATTCTATCAACTGTATTGTGATTAAACCTGATTACACCATAACTTTAGATGCGGGAGTGGATGCTAATCCAAAAGTGTGTATCAACCAACCAATAACGCCTATTACCTGCTCCACCACTGATGCTAATGGTGCTACTTTCGCTGGCTTACCAGCTGGTGTGAGTGGCAACTGGAAAACAAATAAAATCAACATCAGTGGAGCTCCAAGCACAAGTGGTACATATCCTTATGTAGTAAAATTGACGGGTGGTTGTGGAAATGATAGCATTAAAGGAACCATTATCGTAGATGCTGCATCGATAGGTGGGAGCGTTACAGGTGGTGTAGTTGTATGTGCCAATACTCCAAATAGCACGACTTTAAAATTATCAGGACAAAACGGAACCATCATAAAATGGCAATATTCCACCGATCTTGGTAATACTTGGAAAGATACCTTGGTGACCAAGGACTCAATCACCATTAACAATGTCAAAACCACTACTCAATTCAGAGCAGAAGTAATTAATGGTGTTTGTTCACCAGTATATAGCACTTCGAGTGCTATTACAGTATCACCAATACCCAATACCGTGAAATCAGCTGGAAACCTTACCCCTATTTGCAGTGCCCCAGGTGAGGTATATAGCGTAGTTGCTACCCTAGGATCTAAATATAATTGGGTTTCTAAACCAGCCGATGCAACCATAGTAGCTGCTTCTTCTGATAGTAGCAGTATTACGGTTAATTTCGGTAAGCAAGATGGAAAATTGAGTGTGATAGAAACCAATGCAGATGGATGTAAAGGCTTACCAGTTGAATGGAATGTCTCGCTCGTGGGTTGTGGTCTACTGGCTGATTTTACAACCGACACCACTTCTTATTGTTTTAGTGATACGGTGGTCTTTACAGATGCTTCTAAAAAAACAAGTATTAACACAACCTATTTATGGGATTTTGGATTAGGAGCCACTCCTGCCACTGCCACCACACCAGGTCCACATAAAGTGACTTATAGCGTGTCGGGTAGCAAGACTGTGTCATTAATTATTAAGGAAGGACTCACAAGCAAAAAAGACTCTGTAAATTGTGTTATTGTAAATGCTAATAATTCAATAAAACTTAGTTCCAAACTTGGATCGGACAATCAATTGTCTATTTGTGAAACGAGTCAAATTGATACAATTAAATACCTGACCTCTGGTGCTACAGGTGCTACTGTATCTGGCTTACCAGCTGGAGTTACAGATAGCTGGGTGTCAAATGTACTCGCTATTAGTGGAACCCCTACCGTAAGTGGCACATTCTCATATACAGTCACATTAATTGGTGGTTGTGGTAACGTGACAGCTTCAGGAACCATAACCATGATTAAAACGGCTGCTCCAACACTTGTGTCCAATCCAGTATTCTGTACATCTGATGGTGCTACGGTGAACTCTCTGAATTCATTTGTGGTCGAAAAGTCAATTAAATGGTACGACGCACCCTCTGCAGGCAACCAGCTATCAGCTAATGACATATTAAAAACTGGCACATATTATGCCACTCAAACCATCAATGGTTGTGAAAGTATCAACCGCCTGCCAGTAGCTGTTACGGTATATCCCAACCCTGTGATTGTATCCCAACCATTGACTACCCAGACTGTTTATGTAGGCGATCCAGTGAGTACTTTAACAGTGTCATATTCCAGTGGATCAGGTACTGCTTCATATAAATGGTACAGCAACAAAAAAAATAATAACACTACAGGTGATTCTATCAAAGGTGAAACAAATCAATCTTTCACTCCAAGCTCAGCAAGCCCAGGTACTTTCTATTATTACTGCGAAGTGACAATGTCTGATGGCCGATGTTCTGTAGTTTCTAATGTGTCGGAATTAATTGTGATGCCAAATGGAATCATTGTAACAGCTGACACCATCAATCTCAAATGTCCACATGATGATAATGGTCAGATTACGCTCCACATTACGGGTGGAAATCCATATCCAGTAGGTCGTGCACCTTATACTATAATTTGGTACGGTCCTAATGGAGAGGTGATAAATGATGGTGCTTCAAATATTAGACAGGCATCAAAAGCCATGAGAGCAGGAAGTGTAACTATTTATAATCGAACATTAAGTAATCTGAAAGCTGGAGTATATAAGGTAACTGTTTCTGATTCAATAGGGACTAGAATAGAAAAAAGTTATACCATTTCCGAACCTGCTGAAATTAATATTAAGGCCACAATTCAAAAGTCATCATTAGCAAAAAAGCAACGCGGTGAGATTAATGCCGAAGTTACAGGAGGCACACCTCCGTATGAAATTACCTGGAAATTAAAAAATGCTACTATCTCTAAAAATGTACTGCAGCTGACCAATCTTGGACCTGGCACGTATGAAATAACTGTGAGAGATACCAATGATTGTCCACCTGTTACGGCGAAATTCAAAATTGATGAAGACCTGGGCATCAATACCTTCTCACCCAATGGTGATGGTGTGAATGATTTGTTTATGGAAAATTTATTCTTGCAGGTGTTCAATAGAAATGGTATTCTACTCTATGAAGGTACTTCGGGATGGGACGGCACGTTCAACAATCAGCCAATGCAAGATGACACCTATATGTACGTTGTAAAATACAAATCTGACACCGAATATGAATACAAAACGGGTTATGTGACCTTAGTGAGATAAGCATTCTTTGCGTCATTTTTCAACTGTGGATTTATGGATACTTTTTTCAAAAAAGTTGCGACTTTGTCCTTATTCATCTTTGCCTCCGTACTCTCTGTCACGGCTGCCAATGTGGACGTGACAGGGTCAAATCCTGCAAGTAATAATGGTTACCCCTCACTTTCTGCTGCATTTAATGCTATCAATGCTCAAGATCAAGCAGGATTTAATGTGCTTGTTACTATCAATGCTTCTTTTACCGAAATAGATTCTGTTGATATTACAGGAGCTAAAGGAATGTGGTCTACTTTAAAAATTACAACATCTGGAACTTACAATATTACTAGTAATATCCTTCATCCTCTTCTAAATTTCGATGGTGCTGATAATGTGACCATTGATGGGCGCGTGGGACAAACTGGAACCTCCCATGATTTGACTTTTACTAACGCTTCTACATCGTACAAAGCATCTACCATCAAATTCAGAAATGATGCTACAGGAAATACCATAAAATATTGTAATATACAGGGATCAGGCAATTCGAGTGTAAGTGTTGTTACCGGTATAATCGTTTTCGGCACTACTACTGCTGCTATTGGTAATGACATGAATACCATTGACAATAATCTGATTTCATGTACAGGAACCAATCGACCCAATAACGGGATTTTTTCAGCAGGTACGGCGGGGAAAGAAAATAATGGCTTGGTCATTAGCAACAATCAAATATTTAATATATTTCATGCAAGCAAAACCTCCAACTGCATTTTACTTAGTACTGCCACGTCTGGAACCAGCATTTCTCCTATTACCATTTCTGGGAATCATTTTTATGAAACTACTTCATGGCTAAGCTCATTAGGAAGTACTTATAATGCCATCAGTATTAGCAACACCTCGGGCTCAGGCTATGTAATAAAAGATAACTTCATTGGAGGCAATTCTCCATCATGTGTCGGTACGTGGATGAACACCGGTACTGCCGTATCACCATTTAATGCCATCTACATCAATGTTGCTTCTGGAGGAACCATCACGAGCATTCAAAATAACACCATATCAGGTTTTGACTGGATGTCGGGACCTACTCCTGCACCTCCTCCTCCTGCCCTAAATACAGGCTCCATGTGGTCTGCAGTATATGTTAAGGCTGGAGATGCAAACATCGGGAATATCGTGGGTAATACGATAGGATCTTCTACCGTCCCCAATTCCATCAAGTTAACTGTTACTAAGTCTATGCCTTATCATAAAGGACTTTTTGGTGTGATAATCTTTTCTCCAGGAAATGTTATTTGTAATAACAATACATTCCAGTCCATGTCTTCATATAACTCTGATAACATTGTGGTATCAGGTTCTACTTGTATTTATTGTATTTACAAAGAGATGGCTACTGGTAATACCACTGCTAATAAAAACATAATTGGCAACAGTGACCCAAATTATGGAATCCATGCTTATGGACAATGTATAACCAACAATGCAACGAACAAACAGGATGTGTGGGGAATTCATATCTATGGAACAAATTCAACCATAACTTGCAATGATAACTATATACAAAATTTGATTAATGATGTAAGTGGAGCTATAACAAATGATGGAACTGTAGGTGGTATCTACATTTGGGGAAGTGTATCAGCAAATAATGTGGATATTAAAAACAATTTTATTGCGAATTTAAAAGTTGGGGCGTCATCCTCTGTTAAATTCGGGTTTATTGATGGGATTCTAACTTCGTTGCCAAGTACTTCTACAGGCAATGTGGTGAACAATATTGTTTCGTTGGGTTATTCTTCATTCTCAAAAATATATTGCTTACAATTTGAGAACCCCACTGGAACAGGAAATATCTATCACAATACATTGATGGTAAATGGAAGTCCGTCATCTGGAGCGGCTGCTACGAATAGCTATGCTTGTTATACTAATTGTAATTCAAGGAATGTTAGAAACAATATTTTTTTCAATAATCGGAGTAATTCAGGGTCTGCAACTGGTAGCCACTATGCCCTTTATGATGTTCTGGCAGGCACAACCCTTACCGAGGATTTCAACGATATTATTGTAAATCCTGCAGCCAATTCTTTGGCCTATCGTAATCTTACAACTTACAATACACTTGCTTCTTTTAAAGCAGGAACAGGTAAAGACGCTTCTAGCCTCAATATTGATCCACTTTTTCAACCAAATGCCTACGTGGTGGGTGCTGTTAATGTCCCCGAAGATTTTAAAGTGTGTGCCAACCTACCAGGTGATGTGGCATTGAAAGCTACCGTCCCCAATGATTATGGTGCCATCCTAAGAAATCAACCGACGATGGGTGCGTGGGAAAAAACTACAGGTGGCTCTATCACAAGTGTTACTGGTTTAAGCCCTATTTGCGTAGGTGATAAAACCACCTATACCGCCAATGGTGTAGTCTTAGGAGGTGGTTCTGGTGCTTGGAGTAGTAGCGATACTGGCATTGCTACCGTCAATCCTACAGGAGAGGTGACTGGAGTGAATGTTGGTACTTGTAATATCCGCTACACTGTGACTGACCCCTGTGGTGCGTCGGTGTACAAGGAACAAAGTATTAACATCACTCCTGGAATGGTTGCTGGAGCAGCCTCATTATCTCCAAGTTCGGTTTGTTTAAATACCGCCATGACTAATGTCACTCATGCTACTACTGGTGCTACTGGTATTGGGGTAGCTACTGGTTTGCCTCCTGGTGTAAATGCCAATTTTTCTGGAAACGCCACCGCTGGTACCATTACCATAAGTGGAACACCTACCTCTGCTGCAGGCAGTCCATATCATTACAAAATTCCATTGACGGGAGGTTGCGGTGCTGATACAGCTAGAGGCACCATTACTATTTCCACTCCTCCAGTTGGTGGAACATTAGCAGGTGGAACTGCCTTGTGTAGTGGTGCTAATGTCTCCCTGAAATTAACCGCCTATACTGGAACGATTAGTAAATGGGAGTATTCCACCAATGGTGGAAGCACATGGACAGATATTGCAAATACCACTGATGCACATACGGCTACGAATATTACACAAGCTACTGATTTTCGCGTGCTAGTCACTAGCGGTGTATGCCCAAGTGTGTATGGCTCCATAGCCAGTGTTACCATCAACGCCTCTGTCACTCCCAGTGTAACAATTACAGGCAATGCTCCTGTTTGTCAAGGTGATGCCATAACTCTCACAGCCAACCCTACCAATGGTGGAGCAACTCCAAGCTATCAGTGGAAAAATGGTGTTAACAATATTGTTGGCGAAACAAATCCAACGCTTACTTACAAACCTACCAATGGTGATGTCATTTCGGTAGAAATGGTGAGTAATGCTGGTGGCTGCGTTTCGGCAGCACCTGTTATTTCTCCGTCGGTGACTATCGCTGTGAATGCTACCATCACTCCCAGTGTAACAATTACAGGTAATGCTTCTGTTTGTCAAGGTGATGCTATAACTCTCACAGCCAACCCTACCAATGGTGGAGCAACTCCAAGCTATCAGTGGAAAAATGGGGTTAACAATATTGTTGGCGAAACAAATCCAACGCTTACTTACAAACCTACGAATGGTGATGTCATTTCGGTAGAAATGGTGAGCAATGCTGGTGGCTGCGTTTCCACCAATCCAGTAACTGATAGCAAAACCATTATTGTAATAATTCCTGTCACCCCCAGTGTTACAATTTCGACCAATGAACCTGACGTTTGTGAATCTTCATTGGTTCAATTCGATGCTCATACTCAAAATTGTGGGGTAAAACCAACTTTTGAATGGATGGTCAATGGTAAGATTATTTCTTCTACTACTGATTCCATTTTTTTGTTTCCACTTGTTGATGCAGATCAAGTGTCAGTCAAAGTAATCAAACTAACTTCTACCTGTTTGACATCTAATTCGGCTGTCTCATTGCCTATTACGATGACTGTAAGGAAGCTACTCTTTCCTTCTGTCACTCTCACAGTCGATTCTAATCCTGTTTGTGTTGGAAGTAAAGTCCAGTTCACAGCAACTACTCTACTTGGAGGTAGCAAGCCCCTTTTTCAATGGTTGAAAAATGGTGTCGTTATTCCAGACTCCATCGATTCTACCTATTCTTACATTCCTACAGATAAAGACGAAATAAGTGTTGAGTTGACAAGTAATGCTGGTACTTGTTATGTGTTTAATCCTGTTGTCTCTAATTCAGTCCCCATGAGTGTAACCAATAATATCGTGTGGGACGTTACCATTGCACCTGATGCCAATCCTGTTTGTCAGGTCGACTCAGTAACTGTGACTGCCACACCTATCAATGCCAGTGGACTGTTGAATTATCAGTGGTTGAAAAACAGCGTACCCATTGGCACCAATTCAGCTACATTGAAGTATGTTCATACTGACCAAGATACCATTAAGGTTATCATGTCTGGTGCAGGCGGCTCATGCGTGTTGAACAATCCTGCGCCTTCCAAGCCTCTTGTAGTCAATGTTACCAATCCACTGCCTGCCTCAGTGATTATCCAATCGGACTTAGACACCGTTTGCCAAGGTGCTGACGTCACTATTACTGCCACTCCCACTAATGGAGGCACAACGCCTACTTATCAGTGGTATCGCAATGGAGTGGCTGTGATACTGTCATCGCCTACATATACTTTTAAGCCGAATGATAGAGATTCTGTTTATGTAATCATGTCTTCGAATGGTCTCAAATGTGTGTCTGGCAGTCCTGCTCGTTCTAATGCGATTGGCTTCACTGTCCATCCATTGCCAGTGATTAGTTCGCCAGCTCTACCCAATTTGTCTGTTTATGTCGGCGATACCATTTCTCCGCTTACAGTGGTGGCTGATAGTACTAAAAGTAAAATCACTTATCAATGGTATCTTAATAAATCCAACACTATCGCCAGTGCTGATTCTATTTTAGGGGCAAATTCTTCTTCCTATTTACCATCTACGGCTTCGCCTAGCGTAAATTATTATTTTTGTGCAGTAAGGTCAGCTATTGGTAATTGCGAAGTGTTTTCCAGCATTGCCAGGGTGGAAGTTCTCCAGAAGAACATTCTCCTAAGTACTGAACTAAACAATGAAACCTGCAATGGTGAATCTGACGGTGCCATCATCCTACATATTAGTGGTGGAAGTCCCATAAGCATGTCCAAAGTCCCCTACAATATAAAGGTAAAAAAGCTTACCGATGTTTCTTCTCCTTTCGCTCCAGTCTCACATGGCGCTATTGTTGAACATAGTAGCAAGTCTGTCTTGCTACGTACGTACAACGATACCATTTCTCAGTTGGGCGGCGGAGAATACGAAATTACTATCACCGATTCGCTGGGGAAACAGGTGATTGACACACTTGTAATCACATCACCTCCTGCACTGGCTGCTACGGGTAGTGCTATTCAATCCAACCCAAAATCCAAACAGGTAGCTGAAATCACTGTGTCCATTTCGGGTGGCGTTCCTCCATACAAATACGTATGGACCAAAGGACAGATTGTTCTCTCCGATACCACTTTGCACATCACCAACCCTACATCTGGGACTTATTACTTCAAAGTGACTGACAGTTGCTCGGAGGTCGTTTTGACATTCACTATCAATGAAAGCCTTCAGCCAAATACCTTTACTCCCAATGGTGATGGTACGAATGATTTGTTTTATGAGAATGTCTTTCTTCAAATATTCAACCGTAATGGGATATTGCTGTATGAAGGGACTTCGGGCTGGGATGGCACATTCAACAATCAACCTGTGCAAGAGGATACGTACATGTATGTAGTGAAAATTAAATCGGATGCTGAGTATGAGTACAAGACGGGATATGTTACCGTAGTCAGGTAGTGTTTGTTAGCCCTCACACTTCTTTCAGCTTCCTCCAAATACATGTTCAACAACATGTTTTGAATATTGTTTTTGCTCCATTATGGTTGTTCCTTTATCATTCCCGTTTGTGCGTTAGCTGATCTATTACCAATTTCTGGTACATTGTTTATCATTAATTTAAATTTTGAAATCAAAGGTATTATTATTCACAACCAATCCCCTCTGAATTTCCACTTTAGGGGTTAGGGGGTTAAATTATGGCCTATGAAAATCACTACTCCTTTCATCATTGTGTTGGTTTTCTTTTTTGTTGCACATCCCATATTTGCAGCTTCTAGCGCCATTTCTACTCGAATAGATGTTACAGGTGCTACCAATGCCGATTGTGTGTGGTTTGTCACCAACCCCCTTTGTTCACATAGCTTTGACAATGGATGGGATGGTTACGAAACCAATACATCCTCATCCTTTGTGCAGATGTATGCGCAAGAGATAGACAACAATAAGTATCAGATAGATGCAG
This sequence comes from uncultured Bacteroidales bacterium, assembly GCA_903899865.1. Lineage (GTDB taxonomy): Bacteria > Bacteroidota > Bacteroidia > Bacteroidales > Paludibacteraceae > Paludibacter. Next base: position 9,848 of record CAIUKZ010000151.1, read on the forward strand.
TAGATGATGTAAACAATGTTCCTCTTTACTTCAAAGCCGGTCTCGATACGGTTTATACCCTCTCTGTGATGCATCAAAACTTGTCTAACGCTTATAAAGTGCTCTACCTCTATGATGTGGTGATGGATACGCTTATTGACATTACTTCTACTGGAGCGAAGTATGTATTCCATTCTCCTAAACTTCAACCAGCATTGAAGCGGTTTGTGGTCTATACATCCCACCCTCAATGGGTGAGTGGCGGCATAGCTACTGAGATAGAAACACCAATTTCTAAGCAGATAGGTGTCTATTCTGTTGGGTCTTCTGTTTGTGTCAACAATGAAACTGAGTTGTCAGCAAAAATCCAAATTGTTGACGCCACATCTGGCATGGTAGCCACTACTCTTTCTGTTGCGCCAGATCAACGCAATGTGTATCCAACTGACTTAAAACCAGGAGTGTATATTGCTGTCATCAATACAAATTTTAGTTCTAATATCATTAAATTTAGAATTATTTGATGATAATGCGCTAAGGAA
>CAIUKZ010000152.1 GCA_903899865.1 uncultured Bacteroidales bacterium
TAGTCCCCTTTGCCCTCCAAATTCCACAAGCAAGTGGATCAGCATTCCTCTCTACACACATATTGTGAAAAATCATGAAAAATACTTATTTGTCATGAAAAGCGCTTATTATTCTCAATATTTTATGAAAAACACTTATAACTTCATGGATTTACACAGAAATGTGAAAGCATTCGAATAAAAAACCAAACAGTTAAAAAACTGCTCGGTCAATAGATACGACGACTAATTGCAGTCTAATCATCATTCAAGTAGCTGAATGTTAAGACTGGAAGGTACATTTTTTTCTTTAAATCTGAATGTGGTGGTCGGATATGGTGAGGAAAATTTGATTCCTAGTACTTTAAATATTCAGAATCGATATTGACCTATTTTTCTCTTGAGAAAGAAAACTCACTACATCTTTCATTACTATCAAAAGATATCTTTCATTAGTAATAAAAGATATTGAATTACCCGTTTGTCGCTAATCGCTGTTAGGCTTTTAAAAACTCGTGTGCTGGGATTAATTTTATGGTTCTACCTTCACGTTCAAAAGTATCTGTTTGGTTTAGGGTAACTATCACTCCTTGTTTCAAATCGAAAAAAGTCATAGCCGCCATCAATCCATTATACTCGCGCTCAAAATTCTCATCATTAATTACATAACACACTTGAACCAACTGTTCCACGAGCCCATTGCTTCTAACCACAAAGTCACACTCACCTTTATCTTTAAAATAGGAGACGTCTTTACTTAACATTCGAAAATGGAGAAACACTAAGTTTTCCAACTTTCTTCCTGCATTTTGACTAAAAGATGATGACACTGCGTTGACCAAGCCCATATCAATGGCATAAACCTTTTTGGGGTTGCGCATTTGAACTTTAGCTGAGTAGCTAAACTGTGGTATAAAATCGACCAAATAGGCATTCTTCAAATACGAAAAATACTCAAGTACGGTGGCTGGCGACTTTAAACTGACAGTCTCTGTAAGTTTGCTGGCCGAAACAGGGCAAGCAATATTGGTTAACAGATACGCTGTAAGTTTTCTCAATGACTCCAAATCTCTAATGGAATATCTAACAGCAATATCCCTGGTTATGATATCATTTATTAGGTTTTGAAGTATTGCATCTTCTCCTGTTTTGACATAATCAGGTATTCCCCCTGTTTGGAGATATTGCTCCATTGATAATTGATTGGACTCAAGATTCTTTATGTTACAAAACTCGAAGTATGAAAATGGGAATAACTCAGTGGACAAGTGCCTGCCAGTAAGATGTGTGCCTAGCTCTACACTTAGCAATGATGCATTTGAACCTGTAATATAAACTTTATACCCCTCTCTTAAGAGTTGATTGACAAACATTTCCCAGTTATCAACCAATTGAATCTCATCAAAAAACAAATAACGAATGCCACGTTTAACAATTTCGCTGTGCAGCCTTGAAAAATCATCTGTTTCAAATCCTGCGAGTCTAATATCCTCCCAATTGAGATAGATTGCTTCAATTGACTTGGCTTTCAATAATTGGAGTAGTATAGTACTTTTACCACAGCGTCTAATACCTGTGATAATTGTAGCATAGTTATCAACTTCGGGGATGTGCTGCAAGGCACTCCGAGTTATTCCAAGCGCTTTATGGACAAAGTCATTCGTCTGTAAGGCTATAACTTCAGCTATTTGTTCCTGTCTATACATAGGTGTTTTTTATAGCAAATATAATACATCTTTCATTACTATCAAAAGATATCTTTCATTAGTAATGAAAGATATTGTTAAATAGCTGATATTATATGCATTAACCTACACAAAACATCAAATTAAACGGTTACAAAGCAGAAAAACACACCAATCCAACCTTCCCAAACAAGCAATTATCGACACATTACTTTCACTGACTTACTTCTCTATTTGTTTACAAAAAAAGAGATGCAAACTTTCTATTTTTTTTGTACTTTTGTAAATCCTAATCTAAAACAGCCCACTGACTTAGGGCGCTAGATAGTAAGACTGTAATTTGTAACTTGTAACTGCTGAATGAGTACCGACGAAATTATTGAACCAGAAAACTTGGATGATGATGTAAATAGTGTGCCTGAGGATCTTGATGAGAAGATGGATGATAGCTCGCACTCCCACTACAAAGTGCCGAGCATCAAAGACAACTCGGTAAAACATCACCTTTCGGGCATGTACCAAAGTTGGTTTTTGGATTATGCCTCGTACGTAATCTTGGAGCGCGCTGTGCCTGACATCTATGACGGATTGAAGCCCGTGCAACGCCGCATTCTTCATTCTATGAAACGACTGGATGACGGACGGTACAACAAAGTGGCAAATATCGTAGGGCACACCATGCAGTTTCACCCACACGGCGATGCATCCATCGGCGATGCATTGGTACAGCTGGGGCAAAAAGACATTCTCATAGACTGCCAAGGTAACTGGGGAAACATCCTCACGGGTGATGGTGCTGCAGCTCCCCGTTACATTGAAGCTCGCCTCTCCAAATTTGCCTTGGAGACGGTTTTCAATCCTAAAACGACCTCGTGGCAATCGTCTTACGACGGACGTAACAAAGAACCTATTTCTCTTCCTGTCAAATTTCCGTTGTTACTAGCGCAAGGTGTAGAAGGGATAGCGGTAGGACTTAACTCAAAAATCTTACCTCACAATTTCAATGAACTGCTGGACGCTTGCGTGGCACATCTGAAAGACGAGGAGTTTATACTGTACCCCGACTTTCAAACTGGTGGTTCCATAGACGTAAGCAGATACAACGATGGTGAACGCGGAGGCGCTGTAAAAATCAGAGCCAAAATCAGCAAGTTGGACAATAAAACGCTGGTTATCTCCGAAATACCGTTTGGAACCAACACCTCCAAACTGATAGACTCCATCATCAAAGCCAACGAAAAAGGCAAAATCAAAATCCGCAAGGTGGATGA
>CAIUKZ010000153.1 GCA_903899865.1 uncultured Bacteroidales bacterium
GTCATCCACCATTGATATCAAAGACTTGTCAAAAGGTATCTTCATCGTGTGCATAGAAAGCAAGGGTTTTATTGTTGCAAAATCAAAGTTGCTAAGCTATTGATGTGATATCATTTAGTAAGAATCAAAGGGTTGACTGGAAATTAGTCAGCCCTTTTTTTTGCAAACAGAGGACTTTGTGTAATCAACCTATTAACGATGCATTATAGATGATGAGGGTTAATTGTTTATAAACTTATGAATACACATCAAATCACTAATTTTGATTGCTATTAATTCAATTTTTTAAACTATTTTTGTGCGTTTTTTATAACAAAGAAGACCATGACCATCGATTTGAAACTGACAAAAAATCCAGATGAATGTGCTAATAAAGAAGATATTCGAGCGCAGATAGACCTGATAGATCAAGAAATAATAAAACTTTTTGGACTTCGATTTCAATATGTAAGTGAGATTGTGAAATTCAAAAAGGATCCTGAAAGTGTGGTGGCACAAGAAAGAAAGAATCTAGTGATACAGCAGCGCGGAGAATGGGCTGAAGCCAATGGATTGAACAAGGCAACATTTGAGGAAATCTATCGTTTTCTAGTGGATCATAACATCAGCAAGGAATTGGAAATCTTGAAAAAACTGCAGTAAAAGTGTTAACGAGTAAACAAGTTAACCAATGAACCGTTAAACCGATGAACCGATAAACCCAATGAACTGATAAACCAATAAACAAAAAGATAAAATGTACATAAAAGAATTAAAAGTAATGGATTGCACCGTGCGTGATGGTGGCTTGATGAATAAGTGGCAATTCAGTGACGAATTTGTAAAAGGGGTATATGATGCCTGTGTAGAAGCTGGTGTTGATTACATGGAAATAGGCTATCTAAGCAGCGAAAAAGCTTTTGATAGAAAAGAAATGGGGCCTTGGAAATTTTGCCACCAAGCCGATTTGGAGCGCATAGTTGGGAAAAACGAAACCGCTTTGAAGCTTTCTGCAATGGCGGATATAGGTCGCATTGATTTGGACGATATACCTTATGCGTCTGATAGTGTGTTGGACATGATACGTGTGGCATGCTATGTGCACCAAGTGGACAAAGCCATTGAACTGGCTCATCACTGCATGGACAAAGGGTATGAAACCTGCATCAATCTCATGGCTGTAAGTACAGTTGGGGAGTTGGAACTGGACGAAGCATTGAGAGACATTGCAGCATCTCGAGTAGGGGTGTTCTATGCCGTGGATAGTTACGGAAGCATGTTCAATGACACAGTGCAACATTTAGTTAGAAAATACACCAAAGCATTGCCAGGCAAGCAAATAGGAATTCATGCTCATAACAATATGCAATTGGCCATGTCTAACACCATCACAGCGCTACAAGAAGGATGTACCATGCTCGATTCTACGCTTATGGGACTTGGCAGAGGAGCTGGTAACTGTCCCATAGAAATTTTGATCGCATTTTTGAAAAATCCAAAATATAGGCTATTACCATTATTGAAAGTAATTCAAGAACAAGTACTTCCCTTGCAAGAGACCATCGACTGGGGCTACCACCTACCTTACATGATATCGGGTGCACTGAATGCTCACCCACGTAAAAGTCTTGAATGGATGGACTCTGAACGTAAAAACGACTTTGTGGCATTTATGAAAGCAATGCATGACAACGAAGTGCTAGAATAGTTAGAAATGCCTGTGATTTTATACAATAAAACGGCTGAATTTCGAAAGAAGTTCGGCCGTTTTTGTCGAGCATGTACTTAAATTTTATCAAGGATAAACTCGGATTGATAGTAGCATGTATTTTTTAGACCAATCGCTGTGTGTTGTCAATTTTTTTTTCTATATTTGTATGTTTTTATTCAAAGTTTTTTCCATGTTTTAAGGGCTTTTTGATAAAAATCATAACACTATTTTAGAAATAATTTCATTCGATAGAAGATGAGCGAAGAAGAAAAAGCAAGTAACGCTGCAAGTGCCAATTATGGTGCCAACAGTATTCAAGTGCTTGAAGGATTGGAAGCAGTGCGCAAACGCCCTGCAATGTACATTGGTGATATTGGTATCAAAGGGTTACATCACTTGGTGTATGAGGTGGTGGATAACTCCATTGACGAAGCACTAGCTGGACATTGCGACACGGTGTATGTTACCATCAACGAAAATAATTCCATTACCGTGGTGGACAATGGACGTGGTATTCCGGTGGATATGCACGAAAAAGAAGGAAAGTCGGCTCTTGAGGTAGTAATGACAGTACTTCATGCTGGTGGAAAATTTGACAAAGACAGCTATAAAGTTTCTGGAGGACTACATGGTGTGGGTGTATCATGTGTGAATGCACTCTCCACATTGTTGCACGTTGAAGTATCTAGAAATGGAAAACTTTATATGCAGGAGTACGAGTGTGGTGTTCCTAAGTTTCCAGTTAAAGAAATTGGCACATCCACTTCCAATGGTACTTCTGTAACTTTCTTGCCTGATGCTAGTATTTTTGTAGAATCGGTTTACAAATACGACATTTTAGCGAGTCGTTTGCGTGAGTTGGCATTTTTGAATGCCGGAATCACGCTCACACTTACTGACAAGCGCCATAAAGATGATGAAACTGGTGAGTTTCGTTCGGAGATATTTCATTCGGACGAAGGGCTGAAAGAATTTGTAGAATACATCGACGAAGCACGTGAAAAACTGATTGACAATGTCATCCACATTTCCACCGAAAAAAACGGCATTCCAGTGGAAATAGCGATGACCTACAATACTTCCTACAATGAGAATATTCACTCTTATGTGAATAATATCAATACCATAGAAGGTGGTACTCACTTGGCAGGATTTCGTCGTGGATTGACGCGTACGCTCAAGAAATATGCTGAGGATAGCAAAATGCTTGATAAGCTGAAAATCGAAATCAGTGGTGATGACTTCCGTGAAGGACTTACAGCTGTGATCTCTATCAAAGTTCAAGAGCCTCAATTCGAAGGACAAACCAAAACTAAATTGGGTAACAATGAGGTGATGGGTTCAGTGGACATGGCCATTGGTGAGGCTTTGGGGAATTACCTCGAAGAAAATCCAAAAGCTGCAAAAACCATTGTGGAGAAAGTGATACTAGCTGCTACTGCTCGTCACGCAGCACGTAAGGCACGTGAGATGGTTCAACGCAAATCGCCACTTTCTGGTGGAGGATTGCCTGGTAAACTAGCCGATTGTGCAGACAAAGATCCTGAGAAATGCGAATTGTTTCTTGTCGAAGGGGATTCGGCAGGTGGTACTGCCAAACAAGGTCGTAGCCGTCAGTTTCAAGCCATCCTTCCATTGCGTGGTAAAATCCTAAACGTGGAAAAAGCCATGCAACACAAAGTGCTGGAAAGCGAAGAAATACGAAATATTTACACAGCACTAGGAGTTACTATTGGCACAGAAGAAGATAGCAAGGCACTAAACATCAAGAAACTACGTTATCACAAAATCATCATCATGACCGATGCTGACGTAGATGGTAGCCACATTGCTACATTGATTATGACATTCTTTTTCCGTCACATGAAAGAGCTGATTGAACAAGGATATCTTTATATTGCCACGCCTCCATTGTATTTGTGTAAAAAAGGGAAAACAGAAGAATATTGCTGGAACGACATGCAACGCCAAGCATTTATTGAAAAATATGGCGGCGGTGTAGAAGGTTCGGTACATACACAACGATATAAAGGTCTTGGTGAAATGAACGAAACACAATTGTGGGACACTACCATGAATCCAGAGCACCGCACATTGCGACAAATAACCATAGAAAATGCAGCCATGGCAGACCATGTATTCTCCATGTTGATGGGAGACGACGTAGCACCACGCCGTCAGTTCATAGAACAAAATGCTACCTACGCCAAAATTGATGCGTAAAAACAAGAAACAACCGATTAATCTAGTATCTACTATACATTCATAAATACGATTACACCATGAATTTGTTTTGGAAAAAACTTTTTGGAGGCTTTGATACAACTGAAAAATATGAACAAAGTCAAAATGAGCTTTTGCAAGCTATGGTGAGATATGACAAAGTCGCTGACTCACCTAAACTGAAAGAATATCAAGAGCTTTTTCATGTGGTGAAGTCTGCTGCATTTCAGGACAATAGACAAACTCTCAAAAACAGAAAGTACAAGGACACCGAGGAATATGCTACACTCAAAAAATATCAAAAGTTGCATGAATCTTCTGATATTCAGTTGTATTATCAAGTGTTGAAATCTGAACTTTTGGCTGAATATCTTGAGTTTGAGAAAACGCCTGATTTTGAGTTGCTTGGAGATAAGAAGAAAGTGGCCGAATCGCCAGAATTGACTAAATTCAAAAACTTTGAGCACTCACCGATGTATAAAACATATCGTCGCTTTCATGGTTCCTTTGCAATCAAAGAGTATGAACTGTTGAAAGCTAAAGTAGCTGAGCCAGCATTTGTGACGTCAAATGAATTTTGGGCCAATCCCGAAAGATGGCACACAACTCCCGAATATCAGACTGAAATGAGATTTTATGAGTTGGGTGACTCGGAGGATATCAAGTTTTTTATCAATGAAAAACCTAAGCGATTTGAGGCATTGAGAGCACTGACCAAAACCTTTGATGATGACTTCCATTGGCAGGAAATACAACAATCTAAATGGTCTGCTGGATATTACTATTCAAATCCAAAACTGAAAGGCGAACACTCATTTGCCGATGAACTACAAGCTAATAATCATGGAAAGAATGTGTCAACCAATGCTTGTATATTGAAGCTTGAAACTAAAAAGGAAGCCACCACAGACTTAGCGTGGCATCATGCTCAAGGATTTATCAATCGTAATTTTGAGTACACCTCCGATGTTCTACAGACAGCAAAAGCATTCACACAAAAAAATGGCATTTTTACTGCAAAGATTAAATGCAATGGCGCCATCAATCATTCACTTTGGTTAGGTACTGGCGAAAAAGCACCTCGCATCAGCATTTTTCATTTTGATGGTAAGAACATTAAGGTGGGCGCTGTCAGCACCTCCAATGCCAATTCTACAAAAGTGACTGGTATCTCAGCCAACGATTACTATATTTACACACTCACTTGGACAGACAAAGAATTGGTCTGGAAAATAAACAATGTAGAAGTGTTCAGAAGTCGTAATGACTTTTCTAATCAAGAGATGTATTTGGGTCTCAGCTCCTTTATCTCCAACAAACAGAAAGGAACTACCGGAAGCCTTGAACTTCAGTGGGTAAGGGTGTATTCTTTTTAAATAAAAAATCCATAATGCTCCAAACTGAAAAGATAAATGTCTGCAATCTGTTCGACATTGGTGGGAATCAGCGCTTTGTACTAATAGCAGGCCCATGTGCTATCGAATCAGAAGAAATGACCCTACAGGTTGCTTCCACACTCAAAGATATTTGCCTGGAACTAGGCATCCATCTCATTTTCAAATCCTCGTTTGACAAAGCCAACCGTTCGTCAGTCAACTCACCTCGTGGTGTAGGGATGGAGCGTGGCTTGGCCATTCTCCAACGCGTAAAAACAGAACTTAACTTGCCTATAGTGACAGATGTGCACGAGTCGTGGCAGTGTGCACCTGTAGCACAAGTAGCTGACATGCTGCAGATACCCGCATTTCTTAGCCGTCAGACAGACTTGCTAGTAGCAGCGGCAAAGACAGGCAAGATAGTCAATGTGAAAAAGGGACAATTCATGGCACCATGGGACATGAAAAACGTGGTGACAAAATTGCAAGAGGCTGGTAATGAAAACATACTACTTTGTGAACGAGGCACAAGTTTTGGATACAACAATTTGGTGGTGGACATGACCGGCCTGGTAGAAATGCGCCAGTATGGCTACCCAATAGTGTTTGATGCTACCCATGCAGTACAAAAACCAGGAGGACAAGGCACTAGCACAGGAGGTAATCGTGACATGGTTCCCTATTTGATGCGAGCTGCACTTGCTGTAGGTGTTGATGCAATTTTTGCAGAAGTGCACCCCGATCCTGACAACGCATTTTCAGACGGGCCGAATCAAATCCACTTATCGAAAATCAAATCGATACTCAGTCAAGCCATTGCTATTGATGACATAACGAAAAACAGTTTGTTCGACCAGACAGACATCGCAACACCTGAACCGATTCATCACACTACGCAACACACCGTAGGCAGACCAACCATCAAATTATTTTTAACCGATGTAGATGGCGTGCTTACCGATGCTGGCATGTATTACTCAGAAAACGGCGACGAGTTGAAGAAATTCAACACTCACGACGGGATGGGATTGCAAATAATCAGAAAGGCAGGCATCAAAACAGGTATCATTACCTCCGAAAACACAAAAATGGTAGAACGCAGATACAACAAGCTAAAGTTGGACTATCTCTATCAAGGCAAACGTGAAGGTGGAAAGTTGGCTGCAGCACTTGAGATATGCGAAAAAGAGGGTATTAGCATCAAAGAAGTAGCATATATTGGCGATGATGTTAACTGTTTGGATTTATTATCAGAAGTGGGTATGGCTGCTTGTCCAGCTAGCGCGGTAACTGCCATCAAGCAAGTCCCTCACATTACTCATCTTTCCAAAAAAGGTGGTGAAGGTTGCGTGCGTGAATTTATTGAGCTTATTATGAGTGGGAATAATTTGTAACTCAACGAAAGCATCGTTTTTTTGATTATCTTATCTAATTATCTTTTCATGGATTTTGTAGCTAGAAGTAAAGAGGTTTTTAATTCTCAAATCACAGAATTACAAAAGCTGTCTGACCGAATCGGTGAGGAGATGAACCGTGTAGTGGAGTTAATCTATACCTGCACAGGCAAAGTGGTGATAATGGGTATTGGTAAAACAGGTATCATCGGACATAAAGTATCATCTTCATTGGCTTCCACAGGTACCCCCTCCATCTTCATCAATGCAGCAGAGGCCATGCATGGCGATTTGGGAATGGTGGGATGCAACGATGTAGTGATTCTAATATCAAACAGTGGTGCATCAGATGAAATATTAAATGTAGTAGCACCATTGAAAAACATTGGATGCGCGCTGGTTGCAATGACAGGCAATCCACATTCACCTTTGGCAAGTGAAACAGATTTCATATTGAATGTAGGCGTTGAAAAAGAAGCATGCCCATTTGGTTTGGCGCCTACTACATCCACTACAGCTACCTTGGTGATGGGCGATGCTCTCATGATATGCCTGATGGAACGAAGAGGATTTAAAGCCGAAAACTATGCACTGTATCATCCAGGAGGCGCATTGGGTAGACGACTGGTATCACGAGTGAAAGATGAAATGACCATGGATGTACCAAAAGTGTACACCAATACTTTATTCAAAGATGTGATATTTGAAGTGAGCAACAAACGTTTAGGAATGACTTTGGTATATGACCAAACCGAACGGGCTGTAGGAATAATTACGGATGGTGATATCAGACGTGCAATTCAAAAATTTGATGAGATAAAATCTGTTGTGGCTGCCGATTTTATGACACAGGGATTTGTGAGAATTTGTCAAGAAGATTTGCTCTCTGATGCGTTGGAGCTGATGGATGTAAACAAAATAACATCGCTCACAGTGGTTGACAGTACTGACAAAGACAGTGTAATCGGCATTTTATCGATTCATAATATTATCGATTTTAGAAAATAAAAGAAGTTGACGAGTAAACAAGTAGACAGGTAAACAGGTAAACGAGATACCCTTATTGATATACTATCTATCCTTTAAGTGACTTTTGACCTTCGACTTTTGACTTTTGACTTTTGACTAAAAAAAACAGACAATTGAAATTCAAAAAAATATACATCGAAATTACGAATAGCTGCAATTATGATTGCAGCTATTGTTTTAAGTCGAAGAGACCACCCAGACTGATGACTCCTGAAGAATTTCAGCATGTAGTAAATCAAATCAAACCCTATACCGACTACGTGTATCTACATGTATTGGGAGAACCCCTCACCCACCCTCAAATTGGCGAGATATTAAAAATAGCATCGGAGACAGGATTGTGGGTCAACATTACTACCAATGGAAGTAGGCTGAAAATGCATCAAGAAGCTTTACTATCCCATAGTGTAAGACAAATCAATATATCACTACATGACGCAGAAGAAAATGTGTCTAGAGACAGATGGGAAAATTATTTGGATGGTGTAATCGATTTCTCATTGAAGGCATCAACAAAACTGTATGTGTCATTAAGGCTTTGGAATACCAGCAACAAAAAGAGTGAGGAATTCATTCAACTAACTACGGACAAAATACTAGAAAGATTTGAAGTGCCAACAGGAAAGCTGAATGAGATAAAAAGCAGCAAGGGAGTTAAACTAGCAGAGCACATATTTTTCCAAAGTTCACCCAGATTCGAATGGCCAGA
>CAIUKZ010000154.1 GCA_903899865.1 uncultured Bacteroidales bacterium
CCAATGCGGGAGAATGGCAATGTGCCATTTGTACGCAGTGTTTGCAAGGTTCTGGGGCTAATGTGAAGCAATTGCATTACATCTTGATTGTCAACCCATTCTTTGCTCAAATCTTCGCATGAAGATTGGGTGTTTGTTAGCTTGGATTCAATAGAATTCAATGCTTCCAAAATTTTACAATTGTTTGGACATACATGTGTTTGTTGTCTTTGCTGCTCGTATTGAAATAAAATGCTTTCGGGGCAACAACGAAGTTCTTCCAGAATTTCGTCTAATCGGCGGGGTTGCTTGTTGTCGTTCATCTTACAATCCTCCCTTTTTTAGCTACAAACTCTGCTGCTTCTGCTTGAAGCTCTGCAACTGATTGGCGTTTATCGCCAAGCAGCCAAGCATCAATTTCACTTTTCAAGAATTGAAGTTTTTTTCCTTTTTTGTGATAAGGAATAAGTTTCTGGCCAATCCAGCCATAGACAGTCTGCCGGGCAGGCTTGTCGGGCAAAAATTCGCACAACTCTTGTACGTTAAACCACTTGTCGGAATCGGGCTTTTCCAACTTTGATACACTTAGTAAGGTTTCCAATCGATCAACCTTGCTGATAAGATAAGCCAATGCTTTTGGCATATCGTTAAATGAAATTTCGTTTTGCAAAATGTTTTCTTGCATGATTCAAATTTTTTATGCATTAAAAATTTGAGGCTCCAACAATGCCCGAGAGCCTCTTTTTCGAGCATTGTTTGACACAAAATTACATGTGTTTTGAGGGGTAAATGGAGATTAAACACTCCGTGCGGAGTGAGTGCGGAGTGCGGAGTGGTATGTATAAACTGAAAAAGACCAACGATTTAACGTTAGTCTTTTTCTGATTTTGTGCTATTTATTTATTGCAAACGGAGTGCGGAGTGTGCTATTTCATTAGTTTTGCTGCTTTTATTATGTTTTCTTTTGTAATCTTCGGTTGTTTCTGGTCGCGTAAACTTTGCTCGGTGAATCGTTGCCCATCTTTATCAACAAAACATTCACAAACAATCTTCCAAATACTATTTCCCGGAAACGTCAGAACTTTGTATTCATTGTTTAGTAATTTAAACAAATATGGTAAATCGCCTTTAGCTCCACACCACCTAACAGGGTTGCTCACAGGAGCACCAGAAAACACATGCTTGAAATCTGAAAAGATTGTTTCTTCAGCTATACTCGTGTTCAATTTTAATGAATTGAAAAGGTCATTTATGTTTGAACTCTCTTTCTTAAGTTTAGTGTAAGTAAACGAAAGAGATTCTGAATTTTTGATCTTCTTCTTAATTTCAACAGGAGCAATAGAAAGGGTCTGAACCTCATGAATAAATATATATTCGGGAGCTGGTCTATTTAAAATAAGGCTATAAATATCAGCTATACTCATATTGTCGTCCTTATGAATATGAGTAGAAAAATGGTATTGAATTTCCAAATAGCATTTGATTAAAGCTGTAAGCATGTATTGAAAAATGAAAGTAGCTTCTTTATGTTGCCTGTCTGCACTAAAATCACTATGTTTTGAAGCAATCAGATTTAAATCATAATCTTTTAATAGAATCAAATCATTTATTTCGGTCATTAATGATTTAATCCTCCCTTTAGCTTTTTTAAGTTTAAAGGCTATCAAGTTATCACTTTCGTCCTCGGTTTCGCGAATTATATTGTTTATAAAATCAGTTATATTATTATCAATTAGCCTTTCATAGTACTTGATTTTGATTGAAAAAGCTGGGATATTAAAATCGGTTTTGAAACGAGGGATAAATTCTTCACGAATTGAGGGGGTTAACCTCAATTCGGGCGAATAATAATCTTCTTGTTGGTTGTTTTTATCAAGCCAAGGGCGAAGATCAAAGCGCAATATTGAAATTATTGTTTCCATAACTCTTATTTTTCGGGGTTGATTTTGAGTTTAATTGTACCTGTTGTTTTTTGTTTCTTCTCGTCCACCACCTTAGCATAAACTTGTGTTGTTTTTACATTGGTATGGCCAAGCATTTTGGAAACTGTATAAATGTCTGTACCACCTGCCAACTGTAAAGTGGCATAGGTGTGCCGGAAGCAATGAAAAGTTATATTCCGGGTAATGCCAGCAGATTTTATCCAACGTTTAAGCGGACTGGAAATCCAAGAAGGGTCGGGTAAATCTTCAAAAACAAGTTGCTCCGGATTGCGGGGTTCTCCACAAAGTTGATAGGCTTGTTTTGAAATTGGCATATATTCAACTCCTTTTGTTTTTTGTTGTGTAAAGTTGAGGCGAATTTGTTCGCCATCAACTTGTATTTCTTTCCATTTGAGTTTTTGAATATCGCAATGGCGAACGCCAGTGAGAGCAGAGAAAAGCGAAGCACG
>CAIUKZ010000155.1 GCA_903899865.1 uncultured Bacteroidales bacterium
ATTCGAAGCCCATCATTCGCGGCATGGGTTTCAATAGGGTGTTGGTTACCGAAAAGGGAATAAAGCAAGAGGGCCAACAATGGGGTGCCGATCACGGTCTGGAGATAGATCAGTTTAATGTTCAAAAGGTGGAATTGTATAAAGGACCTATGAGTATGCAGTTTGGCAGTGATGCAGTAGGTGGAGTCATAAAGATTATATCATCATTGCCTCCTTTGGAAAATAAATGTTTTGCCGAAGGATTGTTGATAAGTAAAAGTGTAAATGATTTAGTAGGATTATCTGTGATGACAGGTATGAAATATAATCAATGGTTTGTTAAATGCAGACTTACCGAGCAACATTATGGCGATTATAAAATACCAACGGATACAATTGTTTATTTGACTAGAATGTTGCCTGTGTATAATCGAAGACTGAAAAATACTGCTGGATTTGATAGAAGCTTTTTTGGCATAATGGGCTATTATCAACCTACTATTCAGACCGTTTTTGCTGTGTCAAACGTGTATCAGACCAATGGGATGTTTCCCGGCTCGCATGGTGTGCCAGATGTCAACAGATTGCAACCCGATGGCAATTATCGAGATGTTGATTTACCTAATAGTAGTGTCAATCATTTTAAAATCACAAACAATTCTCAGCTTTCGTTTCGTAGATGGACTTGCCAGTTGGATGTCGGAATACAGCACAATCATAGAGAAGAGCATTCGTTTTTTCACACCCATTATGGCACGCAATCTGCACCACAGGTGAATCCAGATTTGGAATTGCAATTTGATTTGAAGACCTATTCAGCCAACTTTAGACTACAGAGTAAAAACGATAGTGTGTGGATGCATTTGCTGGGTATAGACACCGAAGGGCAAAGTAATAGCGTGTCGGGCTATGGTTTTTTGATGCCCAATTATGTGAAGTGGGCAGGGGGACTGTTTGTGATAGAGAAGTATAAAGTGAGCCATAGTGTGGATCTTACATTTGGTGTAAGACAGGATGTGGCTAGTATGTCGGTGAGTGGATATTATGATCAGTTTCTGTACACCTATCTTACTGCAATGAATGCATATTCAGAGTCACAAGTCAAGGGATATGCTAATAGAAGTTATCCTATTAATAGACGGTTTGGCAATGCAACAGGCTCATTAGGGCTGGTTTATACGCCTGGCGATTATCAGATTTTTAAAACAAATATTGGTCGCTGCTATCGTTTGCCATCAGCAAACGAACTGTCATCCAATGGGGTGCATCATGGTACTTATAGACATGAGCAGGGTACTGTCAGTCTGAATCCAGAACTTGGATATCAACTAGACATGGGCTATGTGTATGACAATGGGACTTTGTATGTTGCGATGAGTCCATTTGCTGGATGGTTTTCTAACTATATCTATCTTAATCCAAGTGGCGAATGGTCCATTCTGCCTCATGCTGGACAGGTGTATAAGTACAGTCAGGCAGAGGTGTTAACCGCTGGTGGTGAGTGCAGTTTGGATTATAAATTCGTTGAAGATTTTACTTTTCAGTCAGCAGTTGAGTATGTATATCTACAAAATCTGACAGACGGGTATCCATTACCATTTTCACCTCCCATGTCGGTGTTGAATGGGTTGTCATGGCATCTACATAAGAATGGAAAGGTGTGGAGAGAGTCACACGTCAAACTGGAGTGTCAACTCGTTGCTCCTCAGCACAGAATAGCAAGAAACGAAGAAATCACACCTGGTTATGATATCTGGGGGATAGATGTGGAAAATGATTTTTCTTTTGGTAAGACTAAATTTTCAATTTCTTTTCAAATAAATAATTTGTTTGACACAAAATATTTTAATCATTTAAGTTTTTATAGAAAGCTTAATATACCCGAACCGGGTAGAAATTTTCAATTATTAATCAAATTTCCAATTAATTAATTTCCAATTTATGAAAAAACAGGTATTTCCTTTAGCTTTATTAATTGCCTCTTTTAGTATTACAAGTTGTAAGGAAGAGGTCAAGGACGTAATTAAACCAACTATTAATCTTCATGAGCCTGCTGACAATGATACACTCTATGTGGGTCATGAGGTGCATCTGGATGTAGAGCTGTCTGACGATGTGAAGTTGAAGTCATATAAGATTGATATTCATAGTGACTTTGATGGACATAACCATGCCAGTGTCAAAAGTGTAGAGAGTTCTAAAGCATGGGTTTTCTCAAAAGTGTGGGATTTAACTGGGTTGCGCAATACTGATATTCATCACCATGAAATTATTGTTCCCGATTCAATTGATGGATCGCCTATTGCTAAAGGAAAATACCATTTTTCAATACAAGTGCTAGATGAGGCAGGTAATGAAAGCAAAAAATTTGTAGATATAGTGGTTGACAACGGTACACCTCATGAGGATTAGGTTTCGTATTTTGCGTATTATTTATTTGCTGTCTTTTACTGCGAAATTAAACCACAAAAGGCACAATAGCTTATCTGAATGTAAAACCAAAACCACATAGGTACAATAGTTTAATATAAGAACACATAGAAGCCTCCGATTTTCTGAGGCTTTATTTATAATAGCCACTTTTCGAGCTATATGGTTATGAGTCAGTGTGTATTTGTGTTGTTTGCGTATCTTGCGTTCTAATTATTTGCTGTCTTTTGCTGGGCAATCAAACTACAAAAGGCACAAAAGATTATTTGAATCTATAACCCAAACCACATAGGTACAATAGTTTAATATAAGGACACAAAGAAGCCTCCGATTTTCGGAGGCTTTGTTTTTATAGCTAATTTTCGAGCTATATGGTTGTTAGTCAGCGTGTATTTGTGTTGTTTGCGTATTTTCCGTTCTAGTGTTCCAATGCTTCATTGTATTTACCATTCTCAATGCCTTTACAAAATCTTTTGTATATTTGTGGGGAATGGATTATAGGCACCACTCATAGGTTTTGAACAACAAAAAAATAAAACAATGATAACTGAAATCTGTGTGCTTGTGGTGAATAGATAAAGGTGATATGGGTAAGCAAAAAAAATGCAACAATTTTATGAATCCAAAATTGATTAAAATACTTCGGTTGGTTGCAATAGGGCTAATGATTCCATTGGTGTTGACTTTGGTTGTTACTGAAATAGAACCCTTTATTGAATTTCCAAGTGTGTCGTTTAACCGGTTTTGGGGTTTTCTGATATGCTATTTATATTTAATTTCTTACATTATTTTTCTCCTGACACTTAAAAGCTTCAAGAAGGTTTCTAAATGGATAATACTAGTAATAGGAATTCCTAGTACAATTTTTGTGACTTTCTCATTGTTGACTCAATATGAAAAGTTATATTATCAACCTCATTTTGACAGATATGTGGTTAACGGAATTTAAATAAATCCAATGAATTTGTTGTTGTTCAAGACTATATGAACTGGAAATTAAATAAACCTGTTGTAGATACAGTTTTGGTCAACGATTACTATTTGTTTAGAAGAGCTGAGCATATAAAAAAAATGAATTTGAAAGGAAGTTGGGTGAAATTAGATGAAAAAGGAAATCAGCTTGACACAATACAAATAAAGTGAAAATATGAAAGAAACAAATGGTACAACAGGTAAAGATAAGTAATCAATAAAAATGTATGAAAACACCCACAATGAGACAAGTGAAAGTTTTTTATATTGTTTGTTTTGTGTCATTAATTAATTTGACAGGTTGTTTTTCGTTTCTATGTGCAGAAACGAAAATTCAATTTAACGACAATGTAAAAGAAATAGTGAATGCTAATAGTGGTGTGAATGATGGTTTGTTGGATATGAAATGGACATTGGTGTCTATTAAAATTAGTGATTCCGAAAGCTTTTCATTTTCATATAACGGCAATTATTCAACCTTGGAATTATCAAGCAATGGGAGCTATAGTGGTAAAGCAATTTGTAATACTATGTTTGGTAATTATACAATAGTAAGGAACTATATAAAATTTGGAAATCCGTCGATGACACGAGTGAATTGTGATAACAATACAGAGAGTCTAATAAGATCAACATTAGGTGAAATAAATAATTATGCTGTTTACGACAAAAAGTTATTTCTAAAACGGGATTCGGAAATTTTGATGATTTATGAACTAAACAAAAATGAAAATCAACATAATGGAGGAATAAGCTCTGATGATAAAAACAGGTAGATAGAAGATAGTAAGTATATTACGTCTAGCTTCGGTCGTTTTGTAAAAGAGAGTACCTGACCAGCAATTGTAATCTAGAAATCAAAAACTAACCTTGCTTATGAAAACAACCGAAGAATATTCTAACGACTATTTTGACAAACTAAATGAATTGTCAAGTAAAGGAGAGCAGTGGCGAATCCAAGTTACACATGAAGAATTCCTTTCTGAGATTGAAAGAATCAGAGCATCGGAGAAAGATATGAGAAAAAGCGAACATTTAAACGAATATCATATTCAGAAGAATGTAGAAGGAATGATATCATTTCTGCTAATGGACAAAGCTACTACGGAAGAGGCTAGAGAACAATGTGAGAGTCATAGAAAAGCAAATGAAGAGTCTTTTGCAGAAGAAATACCACGAATAAAACAAAGATTGAAACAGATTCAAACGCCATTGAGTCACAGAGACTCGGTTAATATATATAACTGGATGATGCGGAAACAGATAACAATTGAAATGCTTTCAGAAACTGTGTTTCGTGAATTCTCAAAGACTAAACATTATGAAATGATAATTAGAACTGAAAAAGAGAATACAATTTAAACTGACTATAACACAAACAAAAATGGTAGCACGAAAAAACTCTCGATTAATCAACAAAGATAATTCTATAAATTTTGAGGAATATAATTCTATTTTCGCTAGAATCGAAAACTCCAATACAGAAACCGATTTAAAAAGAATTGCTGCCGAATACGACCTAAATCTAATTGAAAATAAATACCCACGGTTAGAAATAGAAATTTCAGCAGATGAAATACTAGAGTTAAAGGAAAGCAATGTATTAACTGTTGATGTACACAATAATCTGACTATAAATCAAAAATGTTTAGATCCGATTGCGAAGTTGCTTTATGCTTTAGTGTGGAAACAAGGTGATTTGCAAAAATTGAAACCAATTATTGAAGGAATTGAGGAGGTTGAAAACCCAAACAAAGACAAAAAAAATGCACTAGTGTTCTATTGTTATGGCAACCATCTAGGCAACCCGAAAGAATTTCCAATAATTGATCAACATGTAATAAGAGCGTTTAATTTGTTTAAGGATTCTTCTAATTGCGATTCTGTTAGAGAATCTGATAAAGTGTCACCAATTGACAGACAAGATTTTTTAAATTGGCACATTCAGTTTGTGAATAAAAGTTCTGACTTTTTGTATTATTTGGATCGTCTTCTTTTTGAAATTGGAAGAACAGTGAAATTAAAATAGGAATTTTGACAACATAATCAAAAAGATACTAGTAAGAAACAAACTCATAAAACACCAGCCACTAATACTTTGGTTTCCAGTGTCGGCACGACCCATCACTGAAGCCTTGCCTTAACTACATTCCCGTTTGCAGAGGCTTGTTTATTCAGCACCTATGTCCACAATTCATTTTGTCACATATAAGCTGTCAGAATTCTGCAAATCCTGATTCCGAGAATTGGTAGCAGTTCCTGTTCCCGCTTTCATTTTCGACTCTTGCCATAACCATCCTTCCCAGATTACCAATATTCTACTATTTCCCATTCATAATTACCCTCTCTATTATTCATCATTTTTTTCAAAATGCCCAGTGATTATTCGGGTGTTTGTATTTATGAATCATGTTACATGTTAACTGATAAGGCTTATTTATATAGGTCTATTAATTAATCTGTGTGAGAATCAAAAAAATGCGTCTGCAATGAAATAGACTTTCATGCGGACGTTTTTTGTCATAGTAGCATCCTACTTTTGTATCATAATTAATTTAAAACAATAAGTAATATGGATGCAATTGTAAACCAATATGAAATGAGACAATTTTGGAGTTTAGAAAATTTCAAGAGTCTTAAGTTAAAAGATGCTTGGTCAATTATCTGTGAGAATGAAGAGTTTAATTGGACAGATTCGGAAATTAAGTCGAATTTTAAACACATTGATTGGAATGCACTGTCTTTTAATTCGAGCCTACCGTGGACGGTAGATTTAATTCGAAAGTACCAAAAGTGGTGGAATTTTTCAGCATTGTCGCATATCATTGCCGATAAAAACTATATTAATGATGAAGATTTTGACACTTTGCTAAGTCGCTATGCTGAAAAATTGGACTGGAAAGTGATTTGTCAAGGTAATAATCTCAGTGAAAGACATTTGAATGATTATGCAAAGTTTATCAATTGGCGAGCATTAAGCTCTAATAACCGATTTATATGGTCGGAAGAGTTTATCAATGCACATCTAGAGGACATTGATTGGTCTGTTTTTACCGATTGTCTTTCTACCCCGAAAGCCATGAATGAAGAGCAAAATGCCTTTAGAAAGAAAATTTTATTCTTATATGCTGACTATTTAGATTTCGATTTGCTGTCGGAGAATAACTGTGTCGATTTTCCTAATTCATTCATAAGGCTCTACCAAGATGAATTCAATTGGCAAAAGCTAATCAATAACCCTGCTGTAAAATGGAATGACAGACTTTTTTTTCGTTACATAGCACATATTTACAAACTTCCGTTTGCAGTGATCAAGGAAAGCTATATGTGGTCAACGATCATTGAAACCGAGGCGAATCTTCAAATGACCCTTGCAAAACTTTAATTGTCAATAAATTAAACAAAATAACTATGAAAGAGAAAACAAGTGAACCAACAGAACTCAGCATGTGTGAAATTCTAGAGGAGGCAATAAAGAAAGATGTATGGACGATTGTTTGTCAAAGTGAAGAATTTGATTGGACAGAGTCAAACATTCAATCCAATTTCGAAAATATTGATTGGACGGCATTGTGTTCCAATTCTAGTGTGCAATGGACAGTTAAATTAATTGGAAAATACAAAAAAAACTTGGATTGGTCAGCATTATCGTATGTAATCGCAGATAATAATAATTTTGATGAGAAGGATTTTGACACTTTGTTGAGTCGATACTTTGAGAAGCTAAATTGGGAA
>CAIUKZ010000156.1 GCA_903899865.1 uncultured Bacteroidales bacterium
GTTGGAGTAATTTCAGGCTGTTGTAAGCAATGAGGATGGACAGATGAAACTTGGTGCAAAAATCACCTAGGTCAAAAGCAAACACATTGTCCAATCCCGACCCTACACCTATTTGCAGGTAATTGCCCAATGCTTCGTAAACCTTTCGAATCATATCTTTGTCAGGAAAACTATCAGCTATGCGCTTTTTGAGTTTGGTGGCATCACCATTGTTGTACAGGAGCACAGCATAAGCTTTTTTCTCATCACGACCTGCCCGTCCAGCTTCTTGGAAATAAGCCTCTAGTGAGTCTGGCAAATCCAAGTGAACCACCGTTCGCACCTCTGCTTTGTCTATCCCCATGCCGAAAGCATTAGTAGAAACAATGACGCGTGTCTCGCCATTTTTCCATCTGGCTTGACGTTCATCTTTAGAGTCATTGCTTAGTCCAGCGTGAAAATGCTCAGCAGATATGCCATTAGCATTAAGAAAATCGGCCACTTCTTTGGTTTTTTTTCTATTGCGAACATAGACTACTGACGTACCAGCAACGTTGTTTAGAATTTTCAGCAGATTTTCGTCCTTATTTTCAACCGTGCGAACTACGTAGGCTAGATTCGAACGATTAAAACTTTTTTGAAATACATTAGGCGTTTTAAAGCGCAGTTGTTGTTGGATGTCCTTAACCACCTCGGGGGTAGCAGTAGCCGTAAGTGCAAGCACGGGCACATCGGGGAGTAAATCCCGTATATCGGCAATGCGCAAGTAGGACGGACGGAAATCATATCCCCATTGTGAGATGCAGTGACTCTCATCCACCGCTATCAGGCAGACATTCATCTGTTTAACCTTCTCCATAAAAATGGGAGTAGCTAGCCGTTCGGGCGACACGTATAGAAACTTATAGGCGTCAAACACCGCATTGTCAAGTGTGAGGAGTATCTCCGAAGGCATCATGCCTGAGTAAATAGCAGCTGCTTTAATGCCTTTTGACTTGAGATTATCGACTTGATCTTTCATCAATGCTATCAGAGGCGTGACCACAATGCACACCCCATCCATAGCCATAGCAGGGACCTGAAAAGTAAGTGATTTTCCTCCACCAGTGGGCATCAATCCCAGCGTATCTTTTCCATCGGCTATGCTTTGGATAATGTCAGCCTGAAGAGCTCTGAATTCATCATAGCCCCAGTATTGCTTCAGAATGTGTAGGAATTGCTGCATGTGTCAATCGGAAAATGAAAGTGCCATCAATACAACAAATGTACGAATAATTTAGAAATACCCTTTAAGAATAAAGATAGAGTCGTAGAGGAGTCTGATTTTAAAGAGTAAAAGAAAATGGTAAGGTGTAATATACAGACACATTTTGTCCATGCTGTTTGCCAGAAATAAAGTCTGGAAGCAATCTAGTTACTCTCAATGCTTCGGCATCAAGAGTGGGAGACACACTTCTAATCACTTTTGGATCAATTACTTTTCCTGATCTGTCAATAATAAATCGTATAATTACTCTCCCTTGAACTCTGTTAATTACATCAATATTGGGGTAATGAATGTTTTGTTTGATAAAAGAATCGAGTTTTTTTTCGCCTCCTGGGAATTGTGGTTGTTGTTCTACAAATGTGTACACTTCCCGGTTTATTGTTGAGTCACTTTTAATGTCCTCGAGTTTAATAATTGGCTCTTTATCTTGAGCATTCACAAGTGCAAAATTCCATCCGAGCAAACAGAATAGAATTATTTTTCTAACTTTTTTCTTTAATAAATGTTTCATGTTTTGATATTCTTTGTCTTTGTTTTGAATAATTTCCTTGTCTCGCAAAAGTACTTTAAATGTATAAATTGTCAAAAAAATGAATGTCATTTTATGATTCTCAAGTGTCGAAAAGCATCTGATTGATAAAAATTTATATCTTTGTGGTCTATAAAGCAAAATGTTATGACAGCAACATTGGTTCGTCGGCAGCTTGTCGGCATATTTTCATTGATATTTTTGTGTACTTTGCCACTTCAGGCTGCTACCGTACCCAAATACTACTTTTATATCCAATTTGATCATAAAGTAGGTACGCCTTATTCCTTATCAAACCCTTCAGAATTTTTATCAGCTAGAGCAATAGAACGTAGAGCTCACAGAGCACCTGTCTATGACTCTACCGATTTGCCCATAAACCCATCCTATCTGAATCAAATCGTAGGACTTGGGGTACACATACATTGTCGGTCGAAGTGGATGAATGGAGTTACAGCTTTTATCACCGACTCCAGTCTGATGTCGCAAGTGAGAGCATTACCGTTTGTGAAATTTGCACGATATACAGGCAAAGCTTCTGTGGCAATGCCTGTGTCGAAAATCAAAAAGAGTCCGCAGCAAACACAAACGTTTACCTATGGCATAGCTGATGCACA
>CAIUKZ010000157.1 GCA_903899865.1 uncultured Bacteroidales bacterium
GTAGATGCCTTCAAGCCCTTCATCTATCAGCCCAGTCATTTCCAACACATATAAGTTGCATGAATTGAGCATAGACTTAGGATTTTGACCAGCTCCACTTACCAATATGGCTCTACAGTCCGATAGCACTTTGGCCATTTCCAACCAGCGACGGTCGCCTCCACCAGTGGGAGGTGCTTCACGGGTTTCTACTAGTTTGAAGCCATTTGGTGTTTGTCTGTAAATGTGCAAGTTAGATGCCTCGCCTAGGTGTTGGTTTACCAGCAACCCTTCGTTGGTAGCAACTGCCACATAAGGTCTGCCTTCGGTGACAATTTCAAATCTGGATGCATATTCTTTGAGCAGCGTATGAGTTTCGCTCATATCTTGTCCCAGCAGACCAGCAGCATCAGCACGACAACGGGCACAGTGACTCATGATGGGTAAAAAATCGGACGACAAGGTGCGTACTCTGAACACCGTTTTAGCATCGGGCTCTATCAACTCCGCAAAATCGGTATCTACAGTAGGTATCAACGGGATGCAGTTAATTACATCAGCTCCTAACTCTGCACATTTTCGTGCCACTTCTGGAATATGATCTTCATTGATGCCTGGAATGATGATGGAGTTGATTTTCACAGTGATACCAGCAGCTTTCAGCTTGGGGATGCAGGCCAACTGACGTTCCATCAACAAGGTAGCTCCTTCTAAACCTTTATATATTTTTTTATTGAATCGTACCCATTTGTAAACTTTAGCAGTAATAGTTGGGTCAACAGCATTGATGGTGATGGTGACATGGGTCACATCCAGTTTAGCAATTTCGTCAATGTGAGGCTCCAGTTCCAATCCATTGGTGGACAGACAGAAAATTTTATCTGGGAACTCCGCTTTGGCTCTGCGCATGGTTTCTAATGTTTCTTCTGCATTGGCAAATGGATCGCCAGGACCAGCTATGCCTATCACTACCAAATTCGGGATTCTTTTGTCCAAATCCTTGAGATATTCTACTGCTTGGAATGGTTTGAGGATAGACGAGGTGACACCAGGACGGCTTTCGTTGACGCAGTCGAACTTACGGTTGCAGTAGCCGCATTGGATGTTACACTTTGGTGCTACAGGAAGGTGCACACGCGCATTGGTGTGTTTGGCTTCTTTGTTGAAACATGGGTGAGCTGCTCCCTTATCCATCAAAGGGGCAGATTCTCCTAATCCCTCAAGGGGTAGTGAGTTGCTTTCGATTATTTTTGATTCCATGTGCTTCTATTTTTAATTGTCAATCCTTAATATAATTTCCCTGATCAATGAACCACAAAAGACACAAAAGTTGACACTTTATCATCGAGCTATCATTCTCAAACTACCGATAGGTATTTGACTCTTGTGTTCTTTTTTTTCTTGTTCTTTTTTAATTTCCTTTTGTGGTTAAATCTTTTTCAATATGTTTTGTAAAGTAGATTTAGGGGTCTCCTACAAATATTTATACCCAATGGGTGAATTTTCTTGTTTGTATTCGATGAGTGCATTAACCACGCGATCGAAAATTTCCTGCGTACCCCGGTATCCAACCTGATGCATGCGTGTGGCTCCGAAGCGGTCGTGAATGGGAAATCCAATCCGAACCAGGGGAATTTTTCGCTCGCGGGCAATGTAGTAACCTTTGCTATTGCCAAGTAAGAAGTCTGGTTTGAAATCGTTAGCTTTCTCTTTCAAGGTTTCAAAATCAGCACCTTTTATCCAAAAAGGCTCCACCCCTATTTCTTTCAACCAATCTGCCAATGCAGTAACAAAATCTTCTTCGCCATAGAGTAAAGCTTTTTTGCCAAAGATATATTTATGTGCATCCACATAAGCATCTACCAATCTGCCACGTTCTTTGACATATTTTTCAGGAATGGGTTTTCCACTTATTTCTGACAACACATTCATCAATCTATCCGTAGCATCTATGCCTATGGGAAGTGGCATTTGATGGTTGGGAGTATTGAAACTTGCCTCTAGCCACTCACCAGCAGTTTGCACCGTGCCTTGCTCTTTGATGCGTTGCGTTCCTTTGTTGAATATCGAGCCAAACTCGATGGTGGCTTTGGCATCTCCCATGAGTTCTATTTGGTTGATGGTAGTTCCACCAGTAGGAATTAGCTGATATTCTGATGTGTACACATTGTCCAACGTATCACTATAATCAGGAAAAAGAGTATGTTTCAAGCCAAAATCGGTCATTATTTCTTTCAAATATCTGATGTCGGCAGGTGTCACTAGACCTGGTAAAATGGTAATGGAGTGTGAAGCTGTTTGACTTTTTGCCAATGTTTTGACAGTGGCTAACACCGTATTATGAAATCCATCGGCATGGCTACCACAGTAGCTGGGTGTAGATGCATTGATAAAAATGGGCATCGGCACAGCTGGGTTGTCATAGCTTTCGGAAAAATTTCTGATGTGTCCTGGCACATCCTCACCGATAGTTTCTGAAAGACAAGTAGAGGCTATCCCTATCACTTTGGGTTGGTATTGTTTGATAACATTGTGGATACCAGTGATAAAATTCCTACTTCCGCCGAACACAGTGGTTTCTTCACTGAAATTGCTAGATGCAATATCTACTGGCTCTTTGTAATGACTGATCATGTACCTACGGATGTAAGTAGCACAGCCTTGACTACCATGAATAAGTGGCACACAGCCCTCTATGCCCTTGAATACGAGCGAGGCACCGAGTGGAGCACACAGCTTGCATGAATTGCGACTGGATACATAGCCATTCTTTTGCACCGCAACCCCTAACCCCTTAAGGGGAACTAAGCTAGATTTATCTATTGAGTTTTTTGTGGTTGTCATAATTGCAATTTTTTTACATCCGTTGTTTTAAATATCCCAGGCTCTTAAACATTTTGGACGGGTCATCTTTTTTATCACAATAGAACATATAGTTGAATGTCCATTCAGTATTTAATTAGAAAAAGTATTTTGACCACATAGAAATAAAACTGCGTTTTATCAACTTGTCAATCGAGCCAATTTGCCGAAAGGCGAACTATGTGTCCCTTGTTTTTTCTCAATTGAAAAGCAAGATGTGTTCCAGGTGGTGTGAAATCTTTTATGTTGTTTACCCACCTATTTCGTTATAGAATCATTTCCATACCGAAAGGCTTACTTTGTAAACTTCCACACAGGGCTCATAGCCGTGGCATATATCTCTTTGGCAAAGTTGATCATCCCTTCGTATCCAGCCAGTGGTTCCTTTCGCTCATGATTATGATCACAAAATCCGAGTCCAATCTTATGAGCAATGGGTCGTTCTTTCACACCTCCAATAAAAATGTCAGCTTTTTTCTCCTTTACAAAATGTGAAAGTTCCACAGGGTTGGAGTCATCTAGTATGATGGTTCCTTCATTGCACAGTTTTTTTATCAGATCATAATCCTCTTCTGTTCCAGTTTGCGAACCGACTATTACTGTTTCTACACCTATCAACCGGAGGGCTTTTACTAGTGAGATGGCTTTAAATGCACCGCCTACGTAGATAGCAGCTTTTTTGCCAGTAAGTCGTTCTTTGTACCATGTGAGTTGTGGCATCAGTTTGGCAAATTCCTCTTTTACCAACTCACGGGCTTTATCCATCATTTCATCATCTTTGAAAAATCGAGCCACATCGTAAAGGGCATCGCTCATATCCTCTATTCCAAAATAGGACACCCGCATGGATGGAATATTGTAGGTGTCTTTCATCATTTTGGCCAAATAATTCATTGACCCTGAGCATTGCACCACATTGAGCGCCGCATTATGTGCATTGGCTATATCATCCACACGACCATCGCCAGTGATAGTGGCGTTGACATGCACGCCCATTCTTTTGTAATAATCTAGTAAAATCCAAAGCTCACCAGCAAGGTTAAAATCGCCCAAGATATTGATGCTTTTGGCCGGCGTTTCGGGCTTGCTTTTGGTTCCTACCAGTCTGAAAATAGCCTCACAGGCTACTTTGTAACCATCCTTTTTAGACCCTTGAAAACCAGGAGCTTGTACAGGGATAATGGGAATTTTGGCTTCATCTTCAATGGTTCTACACACTTGCTCCACATCATCGCCTATAACACCTACTATGCAGGTAGTATAAATAAATGCAGCTTTGGGTTTATGTAGTTCGATGAGCTCAGTGATGGCTTCATAGAGTTTTTTTACTCCACCAAAAATCACATCTTTCTCTTGCAAATCAGTACAATAGCTCAATCGGTGTAATTCGGGACCTGATGAGAGTGACCCCCTGATGTCCCAGGTGTAGGCAGCACAACCGATAGGGCCATGTATCAAATGAAGTGCATCAACAATAGGATAAAGCACTACCCGTGAGCCACAGAACACACATGCACGCTGACTTACACTGCCAGCCAAACTTGCTTTGTTACAATCAATGGTGGCTACATTGGCTCCAGCCACTGACACTTGACCTTTTCTTTCATCTAATATATGTGCCATAGTTGGGTAGTATTAATAATTAGCCCCCTAAATCCCCCATGGGGGACTTTTGAGAGGTGTGGGTATTAATTAATCGTTTGTTGAAAAATACAGGTGCTATTTTCTATCCGTCTACTAATAACTTATATTTGAATTTTGAAAATTTATTGACGACCTTACCGCTGTAAGGCCGCCAATAAAGCACAACACTAATCAAAAAACAATCTATTTTATAACAGTCATTCTGCGTTAGAAAGCTGCGGTGTCAATTTTCACTACAATTGGAATTCTACTTTTTCTTCCAAGCAGTTGGTATCAATGTGATCCAACAATCCATCCATGATTTGTTTTACCAGATTAGCACCACCTTCGTAGCCTGTTTTAGCAAAATAATTATGTCCAGGACGGTCAGCGATAGGGAAACCAAATCTTATCAATGGCACATTTTCATCTCTGGCAATGTACTTTCCGTAGGTGTTTCCTATCAACAGATCCACACCTTCTTGTTTGATCCATTGGTGCATAAGGAACATATCTGCCAACTCACCACTTTTGAACTTCGCCTCAGGAATATCTTTCAATATCTCGGCCATGCGGGCATCAAAGTATTTGCTTGGGGTTCCGGTTACCACATACACTGGTTTCATGTCCATGCTTACCAAGAATTCTGTCAATGGAATCAAGGTATCAGGATCTCCCCAAAGTGCTACACGCTTGCCGTACAAGTATTTTGAACTATCAGAGATAAGATCGATTAATCTTCCACGTTCATCCGACAAACTATCAGGAATTGGCAGATTGGCATGGCGACTTAGCGACATCAAAAAACGATCTGTGGCTTTGAAACCGATAGGAATATCTACCACTTCGAATTTGACTTTGCATTTGTTTTCAAGTTTTATGCACGCATCTTCAGTACATGATTGTCCTAGTCCGATAGTAAACTTACTATCTCCAGTCAATTTCATTTCTTCGATGGTTGTTCCACCAGTGGGGTACAGCTTGTAGTGTCCATCCAGTGGAGCATCTAGCACATCAGTCATGTCAGGAAATAGAATGGTGCGAGCTTCCATCACTTTGGCCAATCGTTTGATTTCGCGCATGTCCGATGGTTCCATCCATCCAGCTACTAGATTGATTACATTTCGCTTTTTGGGCGTAGCAGTAGAAAAGAATTTTACAAATGCTGCTACCTGATTGGAATATCCAGTAACGTGTGTTCCCACGTAACTTGGTGTATTGCAGTATATCACTTGTTTTCCTTCTGGTACACAACCATCATCATTGGCTTTGGAAATGATTTGTGTCAAGTCATCACCGATGGTTTCTGACAAGCAAGTGGTGTGAACCGCTATCACTTCTGGTTTATAGACTGTAAACATGGTATCAATAGCTTGTACCAAGTTGGCAGACCCACCAAATACAGATGAACCTTCGGAGAATGAGCTGGTACCAGCCATGATTGGTTCACGGAAGTGACGTGACAGTGCACTTCGGTGGTATGAGCAACAGCCTTGTGAGCCGTGGCTATGAGGCAAGCATCCGTGGATGCCCAATGCTGCAAACATTGCGCCTACTGGTTGACAGGTTTTGGCAGGATTGATGGTCAGCGCCTTTCTGTCTATTTCTTTTGCAGTGGTATGTCTTAGTAACATAACTTTTTGAATTAAAAATTAATAATTAAAAATTAATAATCTGTTTTGAAATTCATAATCTGTAGCCAAAGGCTCATTATTAATTATGAATTATTAATTATTAATTGAATACGTATTCTGCTTCTACCAATTCTTCCGATTCCCATGGCGCTTTCATTTGTTTGAAAATGGTGCTACATGCTATCATTTCGATGTCTTTGTAAAAGTTGATTGCACCTTCAAATCCAGCATAAGGTCCACCATTGTCATAGTTGTGAAGCTGTTTCATAGGGATGCCCATTTTTTGAACCACATACTTTTCTTTGATACCAGCACAGAATACGTCTGGGTGGTATTTTTCGATTAGTTTTTCCATTTCATAGTGGCTCAAGTCATCTATCACAAGGGTACCTTTTTTCATATCGGTCATCATCCCTTTGTATTCATTGAACTCTATGTCGAAAGCTTCTTTTAGTTTTGCCAATTCTTCTTCGCTTTTGCGAGGGTTGAAACGAGTAGCATCTGGATAGACAGTAATTTCTTCGATGTTACGACTATCAGCATCAATCTGAATAGATGGGATAACACTTCGACCTTCGTAGTCATCACGGTGTCCAAACTCATATCCAGCCACAAGGGTTTCCATGCCCAATTCGTTGAACAACTCTTGATAATGGTGAGCACGAGAACCTCCTACAAACATCATGGTGGTTTTACCTTCAGTCTTTGGTCTGATTTTCTCAATGGCAGCATTTACTTTGGCCATTTCTTCGGCTATCACTACTTCTATTCGATCCATCAATTCTTGATCTCCAAAATACTGTCCCACTTTTCTAAGAGTTTTGGCGGTGGCTTCTGCTCCGATGAAGTTGGCTTTAGCCCATGGAATACCGAATGAAGTTTCGAGCATTTCCGCCACATAGTTGATAGAGCGGTGGCACATCACCAAACTGAAATCGGCATTGTGAGCGGTTTCAAATTGCTCCAAGGTGGAGTTACCTGACATGGTAGCAATAATGTCCACACCAATTCTTTCGAATAAATCATCAATGACAAATGCATCACCACCGATATTATATTCACCCAGTACGTTGACAGCATATTTGTTTTTGCGCACGTAGTTATCATTATTGCCAATCAAGTGTTTGTACAATCCATTGTTGGCAATGTGGTGACCAGCAGACTGTGACACACCGCGATATCCCTCGCATGAGAATCCAAAGATGTTTACACCCGGAAGTTCTTCCTTCATTTGTCTTGCCACACGGTGTACGTCGTCACCGATTAGCCCTACTGGACAGGTGGAGAAGATAGCAATCCCTTTAGGTTGGAACAGCTCGTACGCTTCACGAATAGCTTGTTTCAATTTCTCCTCACCACCGAATACGATGTTAGAATCTTGCATGTCGGTAGAAAAGGAATAGGGTATAAAGTTCTCCATTTCTGGTTGGTCAGCACGTGTTTGATTGCGACGAGTCAACCATGAGTAATATCCACATCCGATAGGTCCGTGCGTGATATTTACAATATCCCTAGTAGGCCCTAATACTACCCCCTTACATCCGGCATAAGTACAGCCCCGTTGGGTGATGATACCAGGTATGGTACGTACGTTGGCTTGAATTTGAGGGATAGCATCCGGGTCGTTGACCACAATACTTTTTGCCCTTTTCTTAGCCACTTTTTTTGGGTAAGCTGGACTAACCTCGTCCATAAACTTACTCAAATCCATTTCACTTTTATTTTTGTTCATTTTTATTTCCTCCAATTAAACTAGTCCAATGTGATGTCTCCTGTTTCACCTGTGCGTACTCTGATAGAGTCAACTACTGGCGTGATAAAGATTTTACCGTCACCTTTTTGCCCTGTTTGATTTACTTTTAAAATCGTTTCTACAGCCAATTCTTTCTTGTCATCTGACACTATCAGTACTATCATCCTTTTGGATTTCAGTCTGTGCATTTCAGGATCTAATTCAGAATTATCGTCTATCACCAATTTCTTTAGTGCCTCAATATCGCCTGTTCCTTTGCCTCTACCTACTACCGGCATGGCAGTGAATGAAGGAAGCCCAACGTCTGATAGCGCCAATTTGGTTTTGGTCATTTTATCAATTCGTATTATTGCAAATATTTGTTTCATATAAAGTTTTTTTTAGGACCCCAAACCCCTAAAGGGGCTTAAAGACCAAGTTTGTAAGAATTCTTAGATACTGCGCTCTTTAAAGTCCCCCTTCGGGGGATTTTGGGGGCTTTAATCCTGTTTACCACTCGAAATAGTGTAGCTTTCTTCTACTGGAGTGACGAAAATTTTTCCATCACCAAATTGTCCATTTTCGCCAGAACGAGCCGCAAGCATGATGGTTTCAACTACGAAATCCTTGTCTTTTTGAGGAATAACTATCATTAGCAGATCTTTTGGTAATTCATCATAGGTTACATTTCCTACTTTGATACCTCTTTGTTTTCCTCTACCAAATACTGCTGTTTTAGTAACTGCAGGAAAACCAGCATCAAACAACGATTTAATTACCACTGAAGACTTTTCAGGTCTTATAATTGCTCTGATTAAATACATATCTTATAATTTTTTTTGTTGATAATAAACTTTTTTGTTGAAGACCTAGACATCGGGTCTTATAGCTTGTAACAAATATGCTACAACGAATTAATTCATGATTCCAAAGCTAACCAATAGGTTTTCAAGGTCTTCCATTTCTAATGGATTGGGGATAACGTGCATGGTGTTGTCATTAATTTTCTTTGCCAATGCGCGGTATTCGTCAGCTTGTGGATGCTCTGGTGCATGGTCAATTACCGTTTTACGATTGATTTCGGCATGTTGAACCATGTTGTCGCGTGGCACGAAGTGAATCATTTGTGTACCCAATTGGCGTGCAAACTCTTGAATCATGTTGGCTTCATTGTCCACTTTACGTGAGTTACAAATCAAACCACCAAGACGAACACTACCTACTTTTCCAAATTTGGAAATTGATTTACAGATATTGTTTGCAGCATACATCGCCATCATTTCGCCTGAGCATACGATATACACCTCTTCGGCTTTACCATCGCGGATAGGCATTGCGAAACCGCCACATACTACGTCACCAAGTACGTCATAGAATACATAGTCCAGTTGTTTGTCCTCATCATAAGCTCCAAGTTGCTCAAGCAAGTTGATGGAAGTGATGATACCGCGTCCTGCACAACCTACACCTGGCTCAGGACCACCCGATTCTACACAACTGGTGTTTTTGAAGCCACCTTTCATTACATCGTCCAAATCAATGTCTTCGCCTTCGTCGCGAAGTGTGTCCAATACTGTTTTTTGGGCCAAACCGTGTAACAACAATCGGGTAGAGTCAGCTTTAGGGTCACAACCTACAACCATTACTTTTTTTCCCATCTCAGCTAGTCCAGCTACAGTATTTTGAGTAGTGGTACTTTTACCAATTCCTCCTTTTCCGTAAATAGCAATCTTTCTCATAACGTTTATTTTTTTTGTGTTAAAGTGAATAATCTGCAAACCCCTTATTCATTAACCGTGCCATTAACATTTGTTATGAGTTTTGTTTCTGAGAAATGTGCGTGCAACTATCTGATATTCAACAATAAAAAAAGTTCAAAATATTTTGAAAATGTATGTTTTGGTGATTTTTGGCGGCATTTTAGCAACAAAAAAACCTACATAAATGTAGGCTAAAAGGGGTGAAATGCAGGTAAATGTAGCTATTGTAGCGGGCGATAATGAGCATGAGATTTGAACACCTCATTCGGTGTGTCCATCTTCACCATTTTTCCTCCTTTCAACACCATCACTTGAGTGGCTAGTTCATTGATTTCGGGGATGTCATGGCTCACCATCAAGGTAGTAGAGCCCAGATGCAAGTGTGATTTGATAATTTCCGCCCGTAGTTCCAGCCGCATTTCATAATCCAATGCCGAAAGCGGTTCGTCGAGCAACAGTATGCTGGGTTTATATGCCAATGCACGTGCTAGTGCCACCCGTTGCTTTTGCCCACCAGACAGTTGATGCGGCTTTCTATCGCTAAGTTGCTCCAACTCAAAAAGACACAATAGCTCATCTACTTCGGCTTTATTGGGATGTTTCTGTGCATAGCTCAGATGCTCCGCTATGCTCATATTGGGAAATAGTGCATAGTCTTGAAATACAAAACCAATATTCCTACGCTGAGGTATGACATTGATTTTACGAGTGGAGTCAAACCACACTTCATCATCCACCTGTATTGTGCCAGCATGGGGCGTGGTAAGCCCGGCTATCATGCGAAGCAAAGTGGTTTTGCCGGCACCCGAATGTCCGAAAATACACAGCAATTCCTGACATGGTATTTCGGCACAGACTTCCATCATCACTTTCCCATCGGAAGTGTGCATCTCATGTTGTATGTCGATTAAAATGGTAGGCATAATTTTAATATTTTTTGAACACGAAGACACGAAGGCACGAAGGCACGAATTATATTGTTTGAACACGAAGGCACAAAATTTTATTCTATTATTAGTGTCTCCGTGTCTTTGTGTTTAAAATCGTGTTTAATTATCTTGTTTTTTCAAACTAAATACCACTGTCAATATGACCAATGAAATGACAAACAATACCAATGAATACTGATTGGCAGCTTGGTAATTCATGGCCTGCACTTCGTCGTAGATGGCAATAGACGCTAAGCGGGTCTCACCAGGCATATTCCCTCCCACCATGATGACCACCCCAAACTCACCAATACAATGTGCAAAAGTCATGGCTATAGCGGTGACTATAGACGGAATCATGTTGGGCACCAACACGTGAGTAAAAGTTTGAAACTTCGATTTTCCAAGCGTATAGGATGCTTCACGAATACTTCTAGGGATGCTTTGTAAGCCTGTTTGTAGTGGTTGAACCATAAATGGCAAACTGAACACAACACTAGCTATAAGCACTCCTGTAAAACTAAACGCCAAACGAACATTGAGATATTGATCCAAAAAATGGCCAAAACTGTGTTGTGGACTGTATGCCAATAACATATAAAATCCCAACACGGTGGGAGGCAACACCATGGGCATGCTGATAAATGCTTCCACCACCGACTTCATGGCAAACCTTCTGAAAGCCAGCAGGTAGGCCACAGGGAAACCGATGAGCAACAAGATGACAGTGGTCAGTCCAGCCAATTTTCCTGTTAGCAAAAGAGTTGATACAAATTCTTGGTTCATGATTTGAGTGTTTGATAATACAGCCCCCTAGCCCCCGAAGGGGGAATAGAGAACCGTTTCTATTTTATAATACCAACTGTACATATAATTAGTCATGTTCGTTTCATTATGGATTTCTGTTCCGTTTGGCTATGCCATGGATGAGCCGTGCTTATCATCCTTACAGGCAATCCATTTATGGGACACCATATCCGTGCTTTTTCCAGATTACTTTAGCTGCCGCAGAAAGGATGTATTTCTGAAATAGCACAGCCGCAGGATCGGGTGTTGGTGCTTTAATCAGTACACAGGCTTGTTCTATTGGTTTGTAATACCGATCAGGCACGATGTAGTAATTCCATTTTTGTTTCATATCTTCCGACAGTGCCAACGACAATGCTGTGAATCCAAGCTCCACATTACCCGAAAAAATAAATTGTGAGCATTGAGAAATATTCTCGCCAATTACCAATTTTGGCTTCAACAGCTCATAGATGTTCTCGTGTTGGAGTACTGCTACAGACCTATTGCCATAAGTTGCCGTGGCAGGATTGGCTATTGCAATTTTTTTTACCGATTTGTCCCTCAGACTTTTTATGCCTAATCGCTTCACATCGATACTTGTGCTGTAAATAACCAACTTTCCGAATGCATAGGTTTCCATTTTCCCGCTGTGGAGATGATGCTCTATGATTTTGACTGGATAGTCATTGTCAGCCGACATAAACAGGTCAAAGTTGGCTCCATTGATGATTTGCTGTGCAAGCATGCCCGAGCTTCCGAATGTAAGCTGCACCTTCGTATTTGGATTTTTTTTGATAAAAGCCGTTTTCAACTCTTCCAACACAAATTTCAAATTCGATGCTGCTGCCACATTCACACTGCGAATGGTCATGGATATACAGCAAAGAAAAAATCCGATTATTAGTTGTCTCATCATTTTGTAATTTAGCCTCCCCAAGCCTCTGCTCCCGTTCATGACGGGATAAAC
>CAIUKZ010000158.1 GCA_903899865.1 uncultured Bacteroidales bacterium
CTGATTCAAACCTTCTGCATTGTGAGTTAATTGTTCCCATTTTTTTAGCCAAAGTTGACTTTCGGGGTGGTTGAAAATAGAATTTGACTTTTCAGTTTGATAAGTCAGCTCGCTAAATGTGTTGGTGAAATCCATTTGATGTTTGATCATTAGATTGCATAGCTGATTCATCATTTCAATGTTTTCTGTGGAGTCGGGGGTTAGTCCAATTTTCGATAGCATCATTTCTGTATAGCTATTGTTCCATTTTTCATCAAATAAATCAATCATTTCTTGGGCGGTGGTCATGGCTTTTTTCTCCGTTTTATCCAATAGAGGTATCAATGCTTCCGCCAGTCTGGCCAAGTTCCATTTGAGTATATTTGATTGATTGCCAAAAGCATATCTTGCATGGGTGTCGATTGAACTGTACACCGTTTGAGGGTTGTATCGGTTCATGAATGCGCATGGGCCATAGTCGAATGTTTCTCCACTTATGGAGGTGTTGTCGGTATTCATTACTCCATGTATAAAACCCACTCTCATCCATTGTGTTACGAGCGATATTTGTTGCTCCATGATGCAAATAAACAGCGCTTGGTAGGGGTTGTTGGCATTTTTAATGTCAGGGTAAAGTCGGTTGATGGTGTAGTCTGCCAGGGCTTTAATTTCTTCGTAGGTTCCCATATATCTGGCATATTCAAAAGTGCCAACACGTAGGTGACTTTTCATTATCCTTGTCAGCACTGCGCCTTGTTCTATCGATTCTCTATAAACTTTTTCGCCTGTGGCAATGACCGCAAGACTTCTTGAAGTAGGAATTTGAAGATGATACATTGCTTCACTGATGAGGTATTCGCGCAACATGGATTTTAGGGTGGCTCTACCATCTCCTCGGCGTGAGTAGGGCGTTACTCCTGCACCTTTTAGTTGAATATCCACCCTTTGTGTATCATCAGTCAAATGTTCACCTAGCATAATGGCTCTTCCGTCACCTAAAACATTGAAGTATCCAAACTGGTGCCCTGCATAAGCTTGACAATACGTACTCCAAGTGGTCGGAATCGCATTTCCAGAAAGAAGAAGCGCGATGTGTTGCACGTCGTTTGATGGTAGATCCATATCATCAAACAGGGCATGGTTTATCAACACTGTTTGCGGAAGTACAGCAGCAGTTGGTAGCTGTAAACGGTAAAATATTTTGGGAAGTGATAGATAGGTGTTTTGGAAGTTGAACATCTTAAGTATTATTTTAAGTTGATACCCATTATGAAAATTTGTTTCTAAAAACTACAATAGGATTTAGAATCATAATGTTCAACTTATAAAAGATATTCCTTTGTGGTTTGCTCACTTTCCGATGCAGAATTTCCCAAAGATATTTCCTAAAATTTCGTCGTTAGAAACCTGACCAGTGATGGTGCCCAGCGCATGAAGACATTCGCGAATGTCTTGTGACAAGAAGTCGCTAGTAATGCCAGCTTCCAAT
The DNA here is from genome assembly GCA_903899865.1 of uncultured Bacteroidales bacterium. Classification (GTDB taxonomy): domain Bacteria; phylum Bacteroidota; class Bacteroidia; order Bacteroidales; family Paludibacteraceae; genus Paludibacter. Next base: position 1,469 of record CAIUKZ010000158.1, read on the forward strand.
CCATCATATACCCTACAGATGGCTGAATGTGCCTGTTGTAGTGCTTCGTAGTGACGCATATTGCTTACCACCACGTCACCTGGTTGAATGTTTGGCAGTTGAGCAGCCTTCAGAAGTGCATCCTCTAGTTTTTCGGAGTTGGTGTTGTTTTTTGCAGAGATAAAAACTCTATCACCTTCATATTGATTGAAAATCTGATTGATCACCATCAATTCTTCTTTGTTGACTAAGTCTATCTTATTAAAAACCAGAATTATTTTTTTGCCGCTAGCTCTTTTTTCAATCCTTTCGGTGAGCCATTCAATGTGTTCGGTGAGCTGAGTGCAATCTATTAACCACAAGACAATCGAGGCTTGTTCTATTTGCTTGTAGGTGCGCGCTATACCCAGATTTTCGATGGTGTCAGTGGTGTTTCTAATGCCAGCAGTGTCAATAAATCTGAAATTTAATCCTCTGATGATGATATTATCCTCTATCACATCTCTAGTGGTGCCATGAATGTCTGACACAATTGCTTTCTCATCATTTAGAAGTAGATTGAGCAGTGTGGATTTGCCCACATTAGTTTCTCCTACAAGAGCAACGGGAATACCATTTTTAAGAGCATTGCCTACGCTGAACGAGTCAGCAAGCTTGGCGATGTGTTGCTCTATTTCGGTGGTCAATTTCTTGAGTTGATTTCTATCTGCAAATTCCACATCTTCTTCATTGAAATCGAGTTCCAGTTCAATCAATGACACAAAGTCAATTAGCTGAGACCTAAGGTGCATTAATTCATTGGAGAACCCACCACGCATTTGTGAAATAGACATCCGGTGAGCTGCTTCTGAATTGGAGGCAATCAGATCGGCTACTGCTTCTGCTTGCGAAAGATCCATTTTGCCATTTAGAAATGCTCGTTGAGTGAATTCACCAGGTTGCGCTAGTTTACATCCAGCGTCGATTATCAATTGAAGTATTTGCTGTTGGATGTAAATAGATCCATGACAGGCTATTTCTACTGTGTTTTCACCGGTAAACGAATGCGGAGCATGAAATACGGTCACCAATACATCATCTATGATTTCGTCCTTATTATTGACAATGCTACCATATAGTACTGTGTTGGCTGATTGATTTAATATATTTCTAGATTTGCTTTTTGGTCGAAAAATGGCATCACAAAAAGAGAGTGCATCTTCTCCGGATACACGTATTACTGCTATTCCTCCTGTGCCAGGAGCTGTGGAAATGGCTGTTATGGTAGATTTTGATTCCAATTGTTTTAATATTAAATTTGAATTTCTTTTGATGAATAATTATTTCCTCTACTCAGAAACTACAATAAATTGCTTTTATTTCTCGACAGAAATCACTTCCATTTTGGAGTTCAACATATATCTAATAGTGTCGGGTGTGAATTGCTTACTAGCAATACTTTTCTTAAGTTCTTCACCATCAATTCTTATATTAGCCATGTCTAACAACGAATGAAATGTCCTTGAAGAACTTATCTTTTGGTTCGAGTTTAATTTTATTCTACTTATTTTTTCAGAGAAAGTCATGTTGTATTTATCTGATGTCCATATAATCAACGGAACATGCACATCAAATTTAGTAGGTTCTTCTCCTCCATGAAAAATAGTGTTTTTCTCGTAAAGATTCTCGCCATGGTCAGAAATATAATATAGATAACTTACACTCCGTGTGTTGTTAATTTTTTGAATCGTATTTCCTAAGAAGAAATCAGTGTAAAGTATTGAATTGTCGTATGTATTAATCAATTTTTGCCTGTTCATTCTGTTTATCTGATCGTAACCAAATGCTCCGCTAAAACTTGGCTTGAACTTGTTAAAAGAGTCAGGATATCTGAAATTATATCTAAAATGGCTTCCAAGTGTATGCAATACAATAAATTGCTTTTGTTCATTTTTCTTAAGTATTTCATCAAGATATTTCCAAAGAATTTGATCATAACTATCTGTGTAATCAATGTCTTTTGAGGTGAAATAGTGTTTAGTCACCTGACTTGCGGCTTGTTGGATGAATTCATCTTCAAGGCCTTGATTGCCAATCCAATATGTGCTAAACCCTGCCTCACTAAAAGCAGCAAGAATTGTTTTTTCCTTTTTACGTCGCTCAAAATCAAAAGCATTAGCACGTGAAATTAAAATAGGCACAGACATTGCTGTGCTGTTGGCTTCAGAATATACATTATTGAAACTTACGATTGAATTTGTCTTTTCAAGTAACGGAGATGTTTTTCTCTTATAATTGTTGATTGAGAAGCTTGAGTATCTAGCTGTTTCTCCAATTACAAGGACGTATAATTCTCGTTCATTTATTGCTGCTTTTTGTTTTGCATTAAATCTAAATTGGTTTATTTCTTTTGAGTCAATTATTAACTTATTATACAATTTGATGCCACTAACAATTGATTTGATTGCGTCAATTGGATAGATTCGTTCGAATTTCAGTAAGAAGATATCACCCGATATTGTGTATGCACTTTTAATATTTGATCTAATTTGATAAGCCATTAAAAAGCTGTATAAATACAAACTGAAGATTGTAATTAGACAGCAAAATAAAAGTAGAAGTCTTTTTGCCTTCACCAATATGTATTCATTTTTGATAAACTTATAAACAATAAAATAATAGAGGATGTAGAGGATGCATAATGCTATAATGTAAAAATAAAACGTCGATAAGAATTCCTTTGCCTCATCAAGGTTGGATTGTAATACCATTAAAATGTACCCAGAATGTATGGGTAACTTAGAAACCAATATGGAACCAATCTCAAGAGGAGCAATAAAAAGAAATAGGCTATTGATAAGAAAAGCTGTTTTCCGTTTGAATACTAAAAATGGGCAAATGAGAAAAATCAGTGAAATTACTAATAGCCCGATTTTCTTGGATATACTATCGCTCAAAGTTGATCCAATAAAAACAAAAAGAAGATTGGGGATCAGAGAAATACTTACGAGTATTAAAGATGCAATTATCTCTATTTTATTGTCGTTTATTATTTTTAAAAGTTTTTTGGCCTTTTGCATCTTTATATCTAGGTACTACTTACAATTTTATTACTAAATTCTTTCCAACACAGTTTTGGTCAATTGCTCAATGTATGGTTTGTAATTGGTGTTGGCTGCTTCTACTCGTCGGTTGGCAATGATGCAGCACACCGTCATCGCTTTGTGTCCCATGAGTTTAGATAAACCAGCGATGGCCGAACTCTCCATCTCGTAGTTGGTGATTTTTTCATCACCATATCTGAAACTTTCTATCTTATCGTTCAGTTGCATGTCAGCCAAGTCCAATCTCAACACCCTTCCCTGTGGTCCATAGAATCCATTTGCAGAGATGGTTATCCCCTTTAGCATCTCATTTTGTCCAATTCGTTCTACCAGTTCATCGTCTGCACTCACAACATAAGGAGCAGCTAGCTGGGGGTTCCAGATTAAATGCTGTTTCATGGCTGATTCAAATTCGAGGTCGCTCACTGAGTCACGACCTGCATAAAAATTCAACATGCCATCAAACCCAATGGACTTAGCAGAAATCAAGAAACTTCCCAACGGAATGTCAGGCTGCATGCCACCTGATGTGCCAATGCGTACAATGGTCAGTTGTTTTTTCTCCTCCTTTTCTGTTCTATTAACGAGGTCTATGTTACAAAGCGCATCCAATTCATTCATTACAATGTCGATGTTGTCTGTGCCAATGCCAGTGGATATGACTGATATTCTTTTGCCTTTGTAAAGACCGGTAATGGTTTTGAACTCTCGGTTGGCTACTTCTACTTCAATTGAGTCAAAATTGGCAGCCACCAAAGCCACTCTGTCTGGATCGCCAACAAGTATCACTTTGTCTGCCAGTTGATTAGGCTGAAGATGAAGATGGAAAATGCTACCATCGCTATTGATGATCAGCTCAGAGGGTGGGAAGTGTTTCATAATTAATCGTTTAATTGGTCAATGCATTTTTTCACAAAAGGAAACCTGTCATAATCTCGGTGCACTTGGTCGCCATTCCAAAATATCAGGTCGATGTCCATAGTCACCAATCCGCTTTGTTTGCTTTCAGGTGTACGACCCAGCTTTCTCTCTATTTCTTTGAAGCTAATGATGGTATTCTCGTAATCCAAGGTGCTGATTATTCGAATGGCTTTGTTGTGAAATGGTGATTTGTATTTGTCCCCTACAGGTTTAGAGCTAAGACAGCTACTCATTTTTTCTACGGTAAAGATGTCAGATAGATGTTGGATTGCTAAACTAATATTGCTTTCAGCGTCCAAGTTACTTCCTATCATTACCAGTGCTGTGTTCTTCATTTTTACGCTTTATTCTTACAAAGTAAGCAAAAAAATCACGTAGAATGAAATTTTTGAATGTATATAAATGACAAAGCCGAAGATTTCTCTCCGGCTTTGTGAGTATTTATATTAGAATTCAATCTTATTTGTTGTTTAACTTCTTTTCTCCAGGTTTAGTAACGATAATCTTTCAATTGTTCTTGAAGGCGTTTGCGGGCAAGGAAAATGCGACTTTTTACAGTTCCAATTGGAAGATTCATCGTCTGTGCTATTTCCTCGTATTTAAATCCTTGAATGTGCATGGTGAATGGAATGCGGTATTCATCTGCAAATGCTGCAATGCTGTTTGTGATTTCGCCGATAGCGTAAGAGCCTTCTGGGCTATCAAAACCTGAGTTTTGTGGTAGGTTCAAGTGATGTAAGTCCTCAGTTTTATCTACCACGGTTTGATTGCGCACTATTTTTCTGTAGTTGTTTATGAAAATGTTTTTCATGATGGTCAATACCCATCCTTTGAAATTGACATTGTCCACAAATTTTTCTTGATTGTCTAAGACTTTTAATGTAGTATCTTGTAGTAAATCTTCTGCATCATCGCGATTCAATGTTAATGAATATGCAAAATTTCTCATGTTGCTTTGTAGGGCAACTAACTCGTTTTCGAAGTGTACGTTTTTCATGTTGCTGATGTTTCTTTGTGAATAAACTATAAGGCAATGCCCTTATTGATTTTTCATCTAAAACTAGAATCAGAAATTGAAACCTGTAAACATTGTCAGTTGTCGATACTGAAGAATGAGAAGCGAAGTTTTATCTCAAATGTGTCGTAGAATGATGATGCAAATATAGTGTATAAAATCTGAATTTGTTCTTTATGAAAATTCAGTTATTAACATTATGGTCAAAAGTTGTAATCATTACAGGTTTTCAAGGGTGTGTAAAAGTTGCTTTTTGATAGGGTAATGTGCAGATAATTAGATGTATGGCGTTTTTTATTAGAGCAGGTGTGTCAATAAAGTATCTAATATATCTATTAGTGTATAGATAAATTCAATTTGTATATTTTATGCATACTATAAAAACTGTAGTTTAAATATGATTTTCGGCACAATAAGAAGATCTTACCAGTGGAGCGCTCTCCACAATTCGGAATCCTTTACTTAATCCAATCTGTTTGTACTCTTCGAATTTGGAGGGATGAATGTATTCGGTTACAGCAATATTTTTGCGTGATGGTTGCATATATTGTCCTATGGTAAGTATGCTACATCCACTTTCCAACGCATCATCCATCAGTGTAAGCACTTCATCTTCAGTTTCACCGAGTCCCAGCATAATGCCCGTTTTTGTAACTATACCTTTTGCAGCCACATATTCCAGCACGCTTAGACTGGTGTTGTATTTTGCCTTGGTGCGAATAAGTGGAGTGAGGCGTCTCACTGTTTCCAGATTGTGTGAGATGATATTAGGTTTTTCGTTGATTATAAAATCAATAAGTGATGTGTTACCTTCAAAATCTGGAATAAGAACTTCTAGTGTTGTAGCAGGATTGACAGTTTTGATGGTTCGGATGGTTTCTGCCCAGTGCGTAGCTCCATGGTCGTCCAGATCATCTCTATCTACCGATGTGACAACAGCATGTTTTAATCCCATGATGCGTATGGATTCAGCTACTTTTGCTGGTTCGTTACTATCGAGTGGTAGCGGCACACCTGTAAGCGTATTACAGAATCGGCACGATCGAGTGCAGATTTCACCAGCTATCATAAAGGTAGCTGTGCCTTTGTTCCAGCATTCGCTGATATTGGGACATCGGCCACTGGTGCAAATGGTATGAAGGCCGTTTTGTTTTACTAGACCATGTACTTTGGTGTAGTTGGGGTTGCTATGTAGCTGAGTTTTTAGCCACTCAGGTTTTTTGATATAGGTCATGTGTGAAAATGATGATTGATAGATTGGTGATATTATTTGGTTTCCACCATATTCTCAAAATCCCTCCAGAAATTAGCATTTTTATACGCTTCTTTTGAGCCTGGAGGTACATGAAGAACAGATGTTTTCTTTACGCTTCGAGGGATGACGCTTGATTTATTGGACACACTTGCAGGAGTAGTACTTTGAACTGTGATGTTCTTGATACCCACACACCCTGAGAATGCCTCATTGCCTATCGTTTTCAGTGATTTTGACAAGGTGATACTTGATAGTTTCACACAGTCCGAAAATGCATTATCACCAATGGTTTGAACTGAATCGACAATGGTCAGATTACCCGATTTGGCTTTTGGACATTCTATGAGTGTAGTCATTTCTTTGTTATACAAAACACCGTTTTGGCTTGCATAGTTCGAATTCTCTTTTTCAACTGTAATGTCAGTGAGCGAAACACACGACTTGAATACATTGGTTCCAATGTTATTCACAGAGTAAGGAATGGAAACGCTAGTAAGCCCACCACACGTAGCAAACGCATTATTCATGATGGCAATGATGGTGTTCGGAACGGAGTAGGCACCCGTTCTGGCTTTAGGAAAATCAATCAACGCTGTGATTGATTTGTTGAACAATACACCATCCTTGGATGAGTATTTGAGATTATCAGGGTGAACTTCAAAGTTTGTGAGTTTCGAACACCCTTCGAACGCACCATTTCTAATAGCCATCAATGTACTAGGCAGAGTCAATGATGTGAGTTCTTTACATCCTACGAATGCATTTTTTTCAAATGTCATCACTTTTTCTGGTATTGCATAAGAACCCGATTTTGCGACTGGATACAGTATGAGGTTGGTTTGGTTTTTATTATACAGCACACCATCGATGGATGTAAAATTATTGTTCTTTGGCTCTACGGTAATGGATTGCAGTAAGTTACAGTTTAAGAATGCATTGGAACGAATCAGATTGATGTTTTGTGTGATATTAATACTTGCAAGTGCACTTCCACTAAACGCATTGTTGCCAATTGTATTCGCAGTAGTTGGAAGAATGATGCTTCTTAGATTGCTTTTTCCACTTAGACCATTGTCAAATGCAAATTGAGGAATTTCATTGGCAGGATAAGAAGCGTTGGACGCAAATGTACCACCCTCTCCGTTGTATGCTTTGATGCTAACACCACTAAGATTGATAGCGTTTAACCGAGGCATTGAGTCACGCAAGCATCTAAAATCTCGCGCATCCATTGTTCCGGTAATCGTCAATTTGGCTAACGTATTCATCTCTTCTGCCGATAAGGTGGAGGCAAGACCACCTGCTACGATATGGATGATTCTTCCATCAGCTACATTCACAAACTCTTTCCACAAACTTGCTGCTTTGTATGCCTCTACAGCTCCAGATGCAACATATAATTTACAGTTGGTTTTATTGATGCCTGTAAAAATATTGTCGGTCAACCCAAAATGGATGGGTGTGTTTGGGTAGGCATAAATGGTGCTCAATGATCTACATTTGGCGAAAGCCTGCATTCCGATACTTATGACCGAACTTGGTATGGTGATGGCATTTAGCGAACGGCAACCCAAAAATGCACAATGTCCTATTCTTAAAATTGTATTTGGAATCGCTATTTTTGATAGGTTTGTAGCAAGGAAAAATGCAAAGTCACTAATCTCTGTTACCCCACGAGGGATGACTAATTCGGAACTTTTTGCAGTGGGGTAGCTGATTAATACAGTTTTCGATTTGTTGTATAAGGTGCCGTCTATGGAGGTGTAGTGGTTGTTGTTTTCATTTACATGGATGTCTGTCAGATGATTGCAGTTGGTAAATGCTTGCTCTTCAATTATTTCCACTGTAGACGGCAAGTTGACATTTGCGATTTTGTGGCATCCATAAAACGCTTGGTATTTGATGGTTTTTAGACCATTACCTACATTCAGTTCTTCTACATTGATACAATCGGCAAATGCCTTTTTGCCAACTGAGCTTATGCCGTCAGGCAATGTGATATTGGTTAAACTCACACAACGCTTAAATGCATTATCGCCTATAGGCTTCAATGACTCAGGAAAATTGAAATTATTCAGCCTTCCACAGTTGAAAAATGCGGCATTGCCAATGTTTATAACAGAATTGGGGAAGTTGGTTTTTTGTAAGTTACTACAAAACGCAAAGGCAAAGTCGGCAATTTCTTCTATTGATGCTGGTAGAATTATGTTGTACAAATTAGTTTTAGCATCACGTCCGTTGTAAAATGCATTGCGTGGAATGGTGTTGGCGGGATAAAATTGTTTTCCATACACGGTTCCACTATCACCCCTATATGCCGTAATATTCGAATGGCTAAGGTCTATTGTCATGATATTAGGCATGTTGTCGCGTATCAGCTTAATGTCGCGAGCGTCTATTGTTCCATCTATTACCAATTTGGAGACCGCTTGGAGTTCGTAGGCGGTCATAGCATTGTGCAATTCACCTGCTTTGATGGTAATTTTTTTCTCGTCGGATAGATGGGTAAATTCTTTCCATTGACCAGCATTCTTAAAATTTCTGTCAGCTCCAATAGGCACCTGTAGAGAGGTTGCGCTTTTGTCGATATTGAGAAATACTTCTGACCCTAGACCTGGAGGATTTGGATTTAGTATGATTATCTCAGCCAGTTTCGAACAATTTTGAAAGGCATGGTTTCCTATGTAATTGACTGATTTTGGGATAGAAATACTAGTGAGTGTCTCACAGTCGGCAAAGGCATAATCTTCAATTTTATTTATCCCCTCGGTGATGATATAGTTGCTGGAAGTGTCGAAAAGATATGCAATCAGGGTGCTGTTGTTTTTGTTATAAAGCACCCCGTCTTTGAAGGCAAAATGTGTGTTGTCTTCATCAATGATTACTTGTGATAGGTTTTTGCACCTTGAAAATGCCAGGGTTCCAATGTTACTAGCATTTCTTGGAATAGTAAGTGATAGGATTTGGTCGCATTCATAGAATGCATTTGCACCGATATTTGTGATTGATTTTGGAAGATTGATAGTAGTCAGTCTGCTGCAATGTGAGAAGGCAGCATTGCCAATGCCACTTGTATTATTCGGTAATGCGATGTTTTTAAGAGTTTGGTTTGAAGTGTTTCCATTGTAGAATGCATAAGCAGGAATAGTGTTGGATGGGTAGTTTGCATGACCTGTTGCGGTGCCTTGACTACCATCGTAGGCAATTATTTTGACTTCGCTCAAATCCACACTTTCTAATCTAGGCATTAGGTCACGTAGTGTTTTGAAGTCGCGTGCATCCATTGTCCCACTGATAGTCAGTTTAGTGATGCTTGCTTGTTCTTCGGGTGGACATGCAGCTTGCAATCCTCCAGCTTTAATGCTTATTTTTATTAAGTCATTAATGTTTGCAAAGTCCTGCCATGTTGGTGAGTTTTTATATGCAGCGGTACATCCAGTGGGTACATTGAGCATACAATTATTTTTGTTTACATGGTGAAAAATATTACTATTTGCTCCAAAAATGAGTGGTTGTGTAGCACCTACATATATTGAATTCAAATTTTTACAATTAATAAATGCCTGATTTCCGATGGTTCTTACGCTTTTTGGGATGGAAATACTTGTCAGCTCCATGCAGTCAGAAAATGCCAGTTCGGAGATAATGGTCACCGAATCTGGTATTTGATAGCTTCCGTCTTTTCCTGCTGGAAATTGGATTAAGTGCGTTTTGTTCTTGTTGAGCAATATTCCATCTGATGATGAAAAAAATGGATTATCATTGTCCACAGTGATTTTAGTCAATTTTTTGCATCTCTCGAAAGCAAAGTTGCCTATCGTGATGATTGTTTTGGGTATGCTTACCGCGTTTAATTTACTACAATTAGAGAACGCTCGTTCACCAATGCTTTTTGTGTTTTTTGAAAATTTGATGGTTGTTAGTTTCGAAGCACCTGCAAATGCAGACTCCGCTATTACATTCACCGAGTCGGGGATGGTGTAACTACCCGCCTTTCCTTGTGGGTATAGAATCAACGTTCTACTATTTTTAGAAAATAGGACACCGTCTTTCACGTGGTAAGTTTGGTTGCCGTTTTTGATGGTGAATTCAGCTAGGTTACTACATCCATCAAATGCCTGAGATTTGATGTTGCTGATTCGATTTCCAATGGTAAATTTGGTTAAGCCACTACATTGAGTGAATGCATTGGCGCCAATACTAGCTGTGGAGTCAGGTAGCAAGATGTTCTTTAAACTCGATTTTCCAGTATTCCCATCAAAAAATGCAAATTGTGGTATCTCAAATGCTGGGTAGGAGGTGTGTCCTATATAAGTGCCACCTTCTCCATTAAATGCCCTGATGCTAGCATCGCTGATATCCAATGTGCCCAATTTTGGTAATTCATCCCGGATGAATTTGAAATCTCTTGCGTCAATTTTCCCAACGATGGTCAACTTAGTCAATTCGGCTATCTCTTCTACTTTCAGTTGTGCTTTCAATGTTCCAGCCAATGGAACATTGACTGTCAGTCCATCCACGAAATTAGTAAAATCTTGCCATTGATAGGCTTTTTTGTAGGTTTCTATACTTCCTGCGGGTACTTGAATAGTGCAGGTGTTTTTGTTTACATTATAAAACACGTTTTGCGAGGAGCGAAGTGAAACGGGCGTGTTGGGGTTGGCTACGATGAGTGCCAGTTCATGACAGTTGTAAAATGCCTGTGAACCAATGTTTGTTATAGATTTTGGAATGCTTATGCTGAGTAAATTTTCGCACCCATTGAATGCATTATCTTCTATGGAAATAACTTGTTCGGGGACGGAGTAATTCCCAATTTTAGATGCAGGGTATTTGATAAGTGCATAAGGGTTTAATGAGAATAACACACCATCCTTAGATGTGTAGTTTGTATTGTCAGATTTGACAGTGATATCTACTAAGGTTGGACAGTCTGAGATGGCATTTTTTTCTATTTGCTCCACTGTTTTTGCTATAATAAGACTAATCAAATTGGTACAGCCATTGATTGCATTCGTAGCTATTTTTGTCACCCCAATGGGAATCTCAAAAGAACCAGTTTTGGCTTGTGGATATTTGACGAGTATGGTCTTATATTTGTCATATAGAATGCCATTTTCCGAACTAAAATAGGCATTTTCAGCATCTACATTGATTGCACTTATACTGGAGCAAGCTTCGAAAGCATTCGTCCCAATATAATTTGTCGAAGCTGGAATATTGATATTTGTCAATGTTCTACAGCCGCTCATAGCTTCTTCTTCGATGGCGCGTAGCGTGTTGGGGAGTTTGATGGACATACAGTTTGAGCAATTCATAAATGCTCTACGACCTATCACATGAACACTGTTGGGCAGGGAGATAGCAGTGATGGTGGTTTTACCATTGGTGCCATTCCAGAACGATTCAGGTGGAATGGCATTGGCAGGGTAGGAGTGTGATGTGGCAAGTGTTCCATTGCTACCATCATAGGCTGTAATGCTAACGCCAGAAAGATCAATGATAGCCAGATCGGGCATAGCATCACGCATGGTTTTGAAATCGCGTGCATCAATAGTGCCACTTAACGTCAGTTTGGTGATGGTAGACATGTCTTCGGCCGCCAGCGCATTACTGAGTCCGCCAGCTGCAACTACTGTGGCCTTGTTGTCCAAGATGCTATTGAAGTCAGACCACTGAGGTGACTCTCTGTATAATTCGGCCGTACCACTAGGCACATGGAGCACACAGCCGTCTTTGTTGACGTTGAAAAAAACACTTGTGCTAGCCTTGAGTGCAATTGGTGTAGTAGCATTGGCGTAGATGGTGGTTAGTGCAGTGCAGTTGTAGAAAGCCTGTGTCTCAATACTTCTAACTGAACTAGGAATGACGATGCTGGTTAGTCCTGTAGATTGTGAAAAGGCATAATTGGCAATTGTTTTCACCGTATTCGGTATGACGAATTCGCCTTTCTTCCCTTCTGGATGTTTGTAAAGAATGCTCTGGTCTTTGTTGAAAAGCACTCCTTGATAGTCAGAGTATGCATTGTTTTGTGTGTCAACTATAAATTTCGTTAGTGACGAGCAGCCTGAAAATGAGTATTTCGCGATCGCATTGACTAGGGGCGGGATGTTTATAGTCGAAAGTTTTGAACATGAATTAAATGCATAGTCTTTCACCTCTGTCACAGCCATTGGTAGTGTCACTACTTCCAAATTGCTACACCTGTTGAATGAAAACTCACCTATAGTTGTAATATTCGCGGGTAGGTATATTCTTTTAAGACTTCCCTTGCCTTCATACGTAGACCGATTGAAAAAGGCATATTGTGGAATCTCGTTTGCTAGATAACCCGTGGATGTGTGGGTGCCTTCTACTCCCTGATAGGCAGTGATGTTCACTGAAGTGATATCCAGTGCTGTGAGCTTGATGAGTTCATCACGCAAGCATCTAAAGTCTCTAGCGTCTATGTTACCTGTGATGGTGAGGTTGGTGATGGTCGATTTTTCAATTGGAGTCAATGATTTGGTAAGATCACCTGCCATATTGATATGGATAGATTTTGCTACTTGACCATAGCAAAACATCATCCAATTTGCAAATACCAACAACAGTGCAAGCTTTCTAATCATCATTCAGCAAGAGAAAATTCTATCAAAAGTACGCATTTATTTGGTTATAAGGGCATTGTTTCTGGACTTTTTTGTGTCGTAAATTGTCAATTGATTTTTTACTATGAATTAGTTATACCTAAAAAAATGACTCTGATTTGGCATTAATACTGTATCTTTGTGCTATGAACGAAATGAATCAATTAGTAGATAAGTGCTTAAAAAGCATGGGTGTAGATGCACTGAATGACATGCAAAATGCAGCCATCGAGGCTTGTAGTGAACACCGTGACTTGATATTGCTTTCACCTACTGGTTCCGGAAAAACTCTGGCCTACTTACTTCCAATATTGCAAAACTTGAAGTCAGATTGTGTGGGCGTACTAGCACTTGTCATTGCTCCTTCGCGTGAACTGGTGCAGCAGATAGAGCAAGTGTGGCGAAGCATGTCCACAGGTTACAAGGTAAATAGCTGCTATGGCGGACGTCCTTCTAATGGTGAAAAACGCGGACTTACCATTCCGCCAGCATTGCTTATTGGTACTCCTGGGCGACTGCAAGATCACATCGAAAGAGGAAATTTTGATTCCCGCAGCATCAAAACCTTGGTGTTAGATGAATTTGATAAATCGCTAGAAATGGGATTTACAGAGCAGATGGAAATCATCATTGGTATGCTACCATCACTCAGTCAGCGAATACTCACTTCTGCTACTGATGCAGTGAAAATTCCAGCCTTTACAGGTATTTCCAACCCCATTAAACTCAACTATATTGATTCCGATTCCACTGCCATTCAGCTCAATATCCACACCGTAAAAGGGACTAACAATGATAAAATGGATTTGCTCTACCAGTTGCTTTGTTACTTGGGCAATGACTCTAGTTTGATATTTTGCAATCAACGTGATACGGTCGAAAAAGTGAATGCCTACCTCACCACGCGTAAAGTTCCCAATGAGTTTTTTCACGGAAAGTTAGAGCAAACCGAAAGGGAGCGAGCGTTGTCAAAATTCCGTAACGGCAGTTGCACGGCTTTCATATCCACCGATTTGGCAGCTAGAGGTTTGGATATCCCTGAAATCAGACATGTCATTCATTTTGACCCACCCGTTCGCGAGGAGGAATTTGTCCATCGCAATGGTCGTACCGCCCGTATGCTGGCTGATGGCAATGCTTATTTGTTGCTCGGGCAGACCGAAAACCTTCCTGAATTTATTCGCCCTGTTCCTAAAGCATTGTCTTTACCGCTCTTAGCATCCATGCCCCCAAATCCCGAATGGGCTACAATCTATATTGGTAAAGGTAAAAAGGATAAAATCAGCAAAATGGATATCGTAGGTTTTATGTTCAAAAAAGGACAATTGGCCAAAGATGAACTTGGTATGGTGGAAGTGAAGGAGTATTATTCGTATGTGGCGGTGAAAGTTTCAAAAGTGAAGACATTGCTCTCACTTATCCAAAACGAGAAAGTCAAAAACATGAAATGCAAAATTGAATTGTCGGAGTGAGATTTATTCTACCAATCTCCTATATAACTCTTTAGAAGTGATTATTTTCCCGTAGGGAATGTATATTAATAGGGAAAATAATTACCTTGATTCATTCCCCGTAGGGGATAAATGTTTGAATACCAGAAGTTAATCCCCTACGGGGAATCTGCAAACGCTCTCAATATTTCTATTAATATCAATTCCCTACGGGAAATAACCAGCGCTACAATTAGCACAGTTATCTGTCATTATATTGGAGCGTTCAACGCTACCGAGTACTTTTGTGCCTATCGTCAAAGTCACACGTTAGGGACTAAACATCGGTAAAATAAATAGTTGCAAATCCCATAATTGTCCCGTTTGAGACAAAATAATTTTTGTCAGGCATTAGTGATTACCTATCGTTATTGTATTTTTACAAAATGAATACACTTTTTTTGTGTTTTGAGAATATAACAGCCGGCGTTTAAGCTACTTAAATCAAGATCTGTTTTATTTGTTTTGATATTATTGAATACAAGTAATTTTCTTCCGGACAGATCATAAATTTCAACATTATTCAAATCCTCAATCGTTTCCAAGTGGGCTACACTTTTTACCGGATTCGGATATAAAATAAAATCTTTTTCTGTAATCTCATTAACAGCAGTCATGGTATTCGGACGTATTAATAATGCATTAACATAAAAGGATTTATTTGCATTTGTATTATTACTACCTACTCCAACCACGATAGAAATAGTGCCATTTGTTTGTGGACTAATCCCTTTTAACGAAAGCACATTGGTGGTATTGTTTGATGCATTTATTACACCACTGAGCGTATTTGTTCCCGTAACTGTAAAGGAGGTTTCGCAGTTGTCAGCCATTCCACTTTGACCTGAAAAAAAATCAAAATCATATTTCTTATTAGCAACCAATCCCGATAATAAAAATCCACCTGTTGGTTCCAATTTATTTTCAAAAACAACTCCATTGCCATAAAAACTTTCGCTGGATACTTCGCTTGGAATGTTAAATCCTGTGTTTGTTGTCAAAGGTCCTGTGCCAGATATATTACTAAACGCATCGTTCACGGTAATAGAAACACCTGTATTTGCAGCAGCTGTATCAGACAATGAATAAATTTTACTGCCCACTGCCACTGAACTATGATTATTCCAAGGAGAAGGAGCAAGCTTGCTGCCGAAATTTACAAACACTTCTTTATTTATTCCGATAGGGGGACCGAACACCGAATCAGCCATTGAAGTTACGCTATCGGCTTTTAACAAAGCATAATGAGCGGCATTTTGTGCTACATTAGCTTCAGCATTTGTTACTCCAGCAGGCGAGAATGTATTCCCGATAGCCGACTTACCCAACAATTTTTCGTACCAGACACATGCTGCGGTATATCGTCCGAGTCCATAAGATAAATGATAACCATCGCGACAAAAGTTATCTCCAACATAGCTTGAACGTCCGTTTTGAATGGCGGTACCTGCCGGAATGATAATGTTAATCCCCACCTTAGCAGCAGCTTTGTTGGTGGCACTGACGATGGAGTCGTACATCAATATTTGATTATTGCTATAATTTACAAAACCCGCGTGAGTAGAATTAGTTGCGTATGCCCATGTGCGGTGCATACAATATTTTACATTCGGATTAGTAGCTATTCCTTTCACGTAATTCAGCAGATTTGTTAGATAAGGGAAATAGGTATTATACATACCAGAATATTGACTCACTTGTTGAAACGTGATGTAGTCCCAGTTATCATCTGCGACTGCTTTGGCTATAGTGTAGTTTGTTGTGTTTGTAAGTACTCCATTTACAACTTTCCGATACTCATAGCCTGCGCCATTGGTGTTTGCATAGTTCCAATGTGTTTGTAAATCGCATCCACCCCTATACAGATTACCTACAACAACGTTTACTCCGCCAGCCTTCGATAAATCGTCTAAATATTCCTGTGCAGCATCTTCCGAAAAACTATTGCCAATAGCCAATATTTTAATAGTATCCTGTCCATTTACCACAGAAAGGGTGGTAAATAAAAAAATGAAAAGGAGCATTTTAATTTTTTGATAATTCATGTTTTTAAGTAGATAATATTAATTATTGTCACATTTGTTAAAACCATTTAAAGTTATCTGTTTTGTCACCATCGACCTCTATCCCTAACCCTTTCTCCCGAGGAGAAAGGGGACAAGGCAGCTCATTTTACGAGTTTCGAGTGAATTTCTAACTCGGCAAAGTCCCTCTCCTCGGGAGAGGGATTTAGGGAGAGGTCAACTTGATGAAACCTAACAATAATTGTTTTAAATTACTTAAATGTAAGAATACTGTCTGAAAAATAAATCAAAAACTAACTAATAAATCATATCACTATGAAAACAAAATCGATTTTTAGATTCGCAGTTATAGCGATTGC